>NZ_JASATC010000040.1:0-51572 GCF_038440135.1 Pseudomonas sp. OTU5201
CGGGGGGGGGGCCGGCGGCGCCGGCCATCCAAGGCTGGCCGAGCGGTAAAGGGCAAGACCATTGGCCCCCAGGGAAGTGGAGCCATTCAGGAGTAAACGAAAGGGCCGGCGAGCAATGTTCGCCGGCCCTTTTTCATAGCGGAGTATTTTCGTGCCCCAAAGGCGAATGCCAATGGGCGGGAACGGCCAAAAGGGGACGTTGAATCACTCCCTTCGACCATCTCCCCCGCTACTCTACGAGTTTTTCAAATAAAGGCCGTTGAAACTTTAAGGTCGCTCTTCGAATTGTTGCGGCGGTATCACTAAAGCGCCGATGAATCGACTTGGACAGATAGCTGGCATCCGTAATGCTTATTTCGGAGACACCACTTCGCATCCTTGATCCGTTACCACCAGCGATGATGAGCGCACTGAGTGCGCATATTGCGCACGAGTCTGAACTACCGCCTCGAAAACCAACATGCCCGATGCGGGGCATCGGGCCTGTCGCGGCCTATCGGCCTACCTGAACAGGTGTAAACCTATCTCAGGACTAGACACGGACGAGGCTAATGTAATCCCTTGTCATCGCGCATTCTTAGGTCCAACCGGCACGCCTGCGACAAGTTGTTCGCACGCTCGTATCGCCGCGTCATGGTGTGGCAAAAGGGCTTGTTCCGGAAGATTCACGACCGTGCCGATCCAGGGATCCTCGACTGCCGTGCGCCGCCCGGCAAGGGTTTCAACCACGGCGAGTCCACAGAACGGGCCCATGAGCGGGTCGTAGCCGCCCTCGTGTACGGCGGCAACTCGCGAATTGCACACTTCATCCGCCAGGTTCATCACGAGCGTCGTCAGTTCGCGATATGCCGCGGAGTGCAGGAGTTGGCGGCCAAAGGGGTCCATTGCAGCCGAGTCGAATCCGCTCGCGATCACGATGAGGTCCGGCTGGAAGCGGCGGATCGCAGGTACTACGACACGCTCGAACGCGCCCACGTATGCCCCTCGCCCCGACCCTGCGGGAAGAGGGATATTGAGGTTGGCGCCCACTCCTGGGCCCGTACCGCTGTCTCGTACCTTCCCGCGTCCGATTGGGTAGAGGTCGTCCTGATGGAGGGAGATCGTCAACACCGACGGGTCGTCGTAAAAAAGGGTCTCGGTCCCGTTGCCGTGATGAACATCCCAGTCGATGACCGCGACGCGTGCCACCGCTCCCGTTTGCTGAAGATGGCGGATTCCAATCGCCGTGTTGTGGAATATGCAGTACCCCATTCCCTGTCCGGCAATCGCATGGTGGCCTGGCGGTCGTACGAGGGCGTAGGCGTTGGTCACAGTACCCGATACAACGGCATCGAACGTCGAGATAACAGCTCCTGCTGCGAGTCTGGCAATGTCCGCCGAGCCAGGTCCAACAGGAGTCTCACCATCGCCCGCATCGCTCCAGGCGGGGCCGGTCGGATTCAGGATCCGTTCGACATACTCCGGAGTGTGTACCCGCAGCAGGTCGGCCTCCGAGGCCGAGTTGAATGGTAGCGAAACAAGGTGTTGCTCAAGGCCGCTGCGCTTGACGAGGCTTGCGAAGCGTCGTTTGGTGTCGCCCTTCTCGGGATGGTCGATGGGTTCCTGCCACGGCAGGCTCCATGCCCGCGTATCGTGAGTGATAAACCTTTCGTCCCAAATCCAGCCGGTTGTCTTCATATTCATAGTTCGCTGACCTGTTTTTCCTTTTCCACCAGGCTGCGTTCGTAGCCCAGATCAAGGGTTCGAGATGTGAGGAGATAAAGCGCGCTGGCGACTAAAAGACCTACGAACATCGAGATGTCGATATCACCAATTTGGCGAGCTATCCATCCGGTGTAAGGCGCAGTGACAAAGAAAGGCACCATTGCCACCAGTGCTCCGATATAGGCGACATTTCCTTGCCATCCCCATCGTCCGTAAATGCCTGCGGGATTGAAGAGTTCGCGGATTGAGTAGCAACCCTTGCGAACGAAATAGAAGTCCACCAGGTTGATGGCCGTCCAGGGTGTGAACAGGTATGCCAGAAACACCAGGACGTTTCCGTAGAACACGTTGAACCGCTCTTCGCCGACCATTGCCGCGACAACCCACACGGACAGCGTCATCACGACGATAGTGATGGCTCGCATGGCCAACGACGGCCGGACCCGGCGGAAACAGTCCACGATCGAGATGAGGGTCAGGCTGCCGCCATACGCATTGAGTGCCATCACCACCAGGAGGCCGATGAACAGCAGTGCGACTGCGATTCGGCCGCCGCCTGCGAACAGGGTGTCGCCACCCTGCGCTATCGCGATGATGACCGTGGCACCTGGAGTCGCCGCCGCGAGCAACGAGCCCAGGCCGATCACCCAAAGCGCGGAAATCGCCGAAGGTATATAGGTCCACAGGAACGACGCCCGTGTGGAGACGGTGGGGGCGAGGTAGCGGGAGTAGTCCGATACATAAGGCGCCCAGCCAAGCTGGAAGCCCGCCACGATGACGAAGGTCGTCGCGAAGGCGTGCCATTCAATGGTGCCCGGAGTGAACGCGCCCTCGGGAACTCCACCCCGTGCCACCGCAGCGAAGGTGAGTATCACGATCGTCAAACCCAGCGGTACGACCAGGAATCGGTTGACCCGGTGGATCCATCGGTAGCCATACAGCGCCAAGGTGCCGGCGAACAGTACCGCGATCGGGAACCCCCAGGAGGTTGGAATCCCGAGGAGGAAGTGCAGACTCGATCCTGCAAGGATCGCGTCTGCGACGTTGTAGTTGAAGTAGTTCACGAGGGCGAAGACCCACACCGTGATCGCGGCCCCGAAGAATCCGAACTGCGCTCGGGACTGAACCAACTGGGGAAGGCCCAGATGGGGTCCCTGCGAGGAATGCAGAGCCATGAAGAGGGTTCCGAACAGTGAGCCGCACACGGTCGCGACCAGAGTCCAGAAGAGTGAACCACCAAGCGCTAGCGTTGTAACGCCAGTAGCCATAGCTGTCAGGTTGATGTTTGCAACTATCCAGACCGCACCGAGATGTCGCACCGTGCCGTGACGCTCAGACACGGGTACGAAATCTACAGAGCGCCGTTCCGCACCATCGGATCGGCCCTGCGCAATCGCAGGACTCACCGAGGCACTTTGCCCGTTAGATGTCATTCCCATTTTCTTGTTTTCCTGGTTGAGATTGATCGGGGTTGCATCATTGATGCTTCATTCATCGAGCTATCTGTGTGGCCTCCATTGCAGGTCAATCGCGGTACAACGTTTAGCGCCTCTACAGCCACAAGGGACACGCGACCTCGGTAGTCATGGAGGAAAAGCTCAGGGCGTCGGGATGAACCCGGGAAAGGTTCGACCGGCTCTCCATGGCACCTGATCGATGCGTTCAAAATCGTCGAGGCATTTCACTTCTGCTCATCCAAGGGTTGAAGCGACGGCCCTCGGTCCGGCAACGCGTTGACTCAACCCGCTGCCATCGGCAGGGAGGCTCCCTTGGCATTGGCCAGCAGGGCGGCCGCTAACCGATGGCGCTCGCTGGCGTAATCGCGGGTGATGCTTTGACTGCGTTGCCGGGTGGCCCATTGCGGATCCGCCAGGAGCTGGGCCCCTTGTGCCTCCGGCAGGTGACGGCCACGGATCAGGTCGGACAGCCGCTCGGCCAGCATCAGGGTTGGGGCCTGCAAGTCGCCGGCGGTGGCAGCAGGCATCAGAGAGGCGTCCACCACCCGTAGCGCCTCGACGCCGCGCACCCGGCCGTCGGGGAAGGTCACCGCAGCCTCGTCGCTGCCCATACGGCAAGTGCCGCAGGGATGGTAGGCGCTTTCGAGCTTCTGCTTGAGAAAGGCATCTATGGAGGCATCGTCCTGAACTGCCGCGCCCGGAGCCAGTTCCCGGCCCCGATAGGGGGCGAAGGCTGGTTGGGCGAAGATCTCCCGCGTCAGGCGCACGCAGGCCCGGAACTCCGTCCAGTCATCGGCATGGGTCATGTAGTTGAAGCGCACCCGCGGCAGGCTCTCCGGACGGGCGTCGCGCAGCCTGACCCAGCCACGGCTCTTCGAACGTTTGGTACCGACATGCACCTGGAAACCATGCCCTTCGGCGAGTGTCTGCCCGTCATAAGAGATGGCCAGCGGCAGGAAGTGAAATTGGATGTCTGGATAAACGATGCCTGCCCGGCTGCGAATATGTCCGCCGCTCTCGAAGTGGTTGGTCGCACCGAGCCCGCGTCGAGTGGCAAGCCACTCGATACCGATCTTGGCCTTGCCAAGAAGGCTCTGGGTGGGAAACAGGCTGACCGGCTGGGTGCACTCCATTTGTAGGTAGAGCTCCATATGATCCATTAGGTTCTCGCCCACTTCGGGGGCGTCGTAGATCACCGGAATGCCATGCTGCGCGAGCTCCTGCGCCGGCCCGACGCCTGAGCGCTTGAGGATCACCGGGGACATGATGGCCCCGGCCGATAGGATGACCTCCCGCGTGGCCATAGCCCGGGCAGGCCTGCCCGCTACCGAGAACAAGACTCCCGTCGCCCGTCGGCCATCGAACATCACCCGGTCAACCAGCCCGCCCTTGATTACACGCACGTTGCCCCGGGCGATGGCAGGTCGCAGATAGGCGCGAGCAGCGCTCATGCGGCGTCCGTCGCCAATGTTCATTTCCATCGGCCCGAAGCCTTCGTGCTGCCGACTGTTCATGTTGTCACTCAAGGCGTAGCCGGCCTCGTTGCCGGCTTTGACGAAGGCCCGATAGAGTGGATTGGTCTCTGGCCCGCGCTTGATGCGCATCGGACCATTGGTCCCGCGCAGGGGGCCACCACCCTCGACGTTCTCCATGCGCAGGAAGTAAGGAAGCACGTTCGACCAGCGCCAGCCATCGGCCCCCAGCGCCTCCCATAACTCGTAATCCATGGGGTTGCCGCGAACCCAGCACATGCCGTTGATCGACGAGGAGCCCCCCAGCCCCTTGCCACGGGGCAGGTTCACTTGCCGACCACCCAAGCCAGGTTCCGGCTCGGTCTTCATGCCCCAGTTGAAACGCTTGGTGTTCATCGGGATCGACAGCGCGGCTGGCATCGCCACGATGACCGAGGCATCGCTGCCACCCGCCTCGATCACCAGTATTCGCATGTCAGGGTCTTCGCCAAGGCGATTGGCCAGCACGCAGCCGGCGGCCCCGGCACCTACGATGATGTAGTCATAGTGCCCCTCGTCTTGCGGGCTGGATAATGATGTTTTCTCAGGGGTCGACATGGTACTGATTCCCACAGACGTAAGGCTGGAGGCAGACCCATTTGCCCCGCGCGGCAATGTCCGCGCCAGGTTCGGGGTCCGGGTTGGGTTGGGTTGGATGGGGAAGTTTGCTCAGTGCGGGCGTTGCGATGTCCGGGTCAGGCTTGGCTGATTGGGTGGACTCCTCTGACTCGCACCCGCACCTAGGCTGGCTAGCCGACAATCACATAGAACTTCAGCATCGGCACTGGTTGGCGCCATACGCCACGAAAGCCCTTGGGCACCAGAAAGGAATCACCTTGGGTATAGGTTTCGCAGAAGCCGTCTGTCTCAAGCGTGACCTCGCCCTCCAGTACCACCATGAACTCATCGGCCGGATAGCTCTCGTAGTGCTCGGTATAGGGCTCGCAGCGCCAGATACCCGATTTCACCGGCGGTTCGCTGCGGCTGAAGTAAGCATGGTCCAGGCCCATCGGCCGACCTTCGATCAGCTCGGCATGTTCAAGGGCTTCGTTCGGCAATTCCTTCCAGCCAGTCGGGCCAGTCGAAGAAAAACGAATCGGTAGAAGCATGATGAAACCTCGGGCTTGCGCGTTGGGATTGACGCCTAAGCTAGAGTCGGGCTCCCATACGAACAAGTGACAAGATTTCAGGCTGAGTCACTTCAGGTTACGGAGCGCCTTCTTGAGAAAACACCAGTCCCTGACCGCGCTTCGCGCCTTTGAGGCCGTCGCCCGACTCAACAGCATTTCGTCCGCTGCGGAGGAGCTGCATGTAACGCGGCCGGCAGTGTCAAAGCAGGTAGCGCAGCTGGAGAGCGACATGGGCTGCCCCCTGCTCCTGCGTACGGGCAATGTGATCCGCCTGACGCCGGCCGGCAGCGAGTTGTTTCTGGCGCTGCAGCAAGCCTTCGAGCTGATCCAGCTGACCACCGACACCATCAGCCGCCGAGCGCGGCAGGGCGAGCATCTGAGAGTGCTCGTGTGTCGTGACTTCGCGTCGAGCTGGCTGGCCGGCCAGGTAGGGAAATTCCTGGTTGCCAACCCCGGCATCTCCGTGGAGATCACCGCCGAAAAAAACGGTAGTTTCCGCCTCGATGAGGATTTCGACTTCCGTATTTTCTATGGCATGCAGGGTGCCCGGGCCGGTGGAGGACTGGAAGAAACCGAACTGTGCCGTTGGATCGACCTGCTGGTCTGCACCCGCGACTTTGCAGACACCTATTTGGGTGAGGGCCGCAAGCCTTGCAATGCGCCTTACCTGATCGACGCCAATTACGATGTCTGGGACGAGTGGTGCGCCCTGACCGGGCTCGATCCCGGCGGCCCTCGACGCCAGCAGACCATGTTCAACGAAACCACCCTGTGCCTGTCCGTCGCTGCATCAGGTGGCGGTCTGACCATCGGCGACAGCTTCCTTGCACTACCCGCTATCCGAGCAGGCGAGCTGATCGTCCCCTACCCACTTGGGCTAGTCAGTGCGCAGAACTACAGCCTATTCAAACCCAGAGCAAGGCAGAGCTCACCTGCGAGCCAAAAGTTCGAAACTTGGCTACGCGGTGCGATAGATACTTACCAAGTGGCTGTGCGGCAAGCGCTCACGGAAAAAGGCATTCAAGTAGTGGAGCGCAGCGACGCTATCACCACTAAAGATTCTTGCTTCTAGCCATTGATGAAATGCTGCTTCGGGTAAAGATCTGACCGTCCACGAGTGACCGCTCCTGGCCGATTGTGTCGAGAAAATCCCTCAGTGATTTCTGCCTGCGAAAGTAGGCCGCTGACATTGAAATCTGAAGCAGTCTTCCCGCTCCCGATCTGCTTCAGATTTCGCGTAGCAACGCCAAGACCCTGCGTTTTTTGAACGCTTGAAAGGCGGTTCCAGCAAAAACCGCCTTTTTCAACAGAATCGGCCAATATCGGAGCCGCGAATTGATGAGTCCGCGGGCCCCGATAGCGATCCCTTGCTCGATCGAAGCGCTTCAGCACACCGCCGTCGCCCGCGCGGTGAAATCCTGGGCAGTCAGCCGCTGAGGCAGCTGGTTGCATGCGTAGTTCACTTGCTACCTATCAGTAACTGAAGTCATGCCCCAGTTGCTGCTGCATCCAGTCAAGGAATCGTCTCACCCTCGGCAGCTCCGAGTGAGTGCGAGGGAAAACCAGATGGTGGGCGCTGACGGGACTGCGCAACGCCTCACCGAATACCGGGACCAGACGCCCTTGACTGACATAGTCCTGGGACAGCATCGAGCTTTCCAGGGCATAGCCATACCCGTGGCTTGCGGCTTCCAGGCTCATGTATGAGCGGTCGAAACTCAGCGCATAGGGAGCCTCCGGCAGCGATATCCCATGCTGAGCGAACCATTGCGGCCACTGCACCAGTGCCGCCTCGGAGAGAATCAGGTTCTGCCCCAGGAGCTCTTGTGGTTCGCGGATGGGCGCTCGCGCAAGCAACGCGGGCGATGCCAGCACCATCAGTTGCTCATGGCGGACGGTTCGCACTTCAAGGCTCGGCCAGTTCGGATAGCCGTGGCGGATATCCAAATCGATCTGATTGCGGCCGAAGTGCAACGATTCGTACGAGCAGGACAGGTTGATCTGGATATCGGGATGGCTGGCCCGGAACCGTTCCAGGCGTGGCAACAGCCACAGCAGGCCGAAACTCGGAGCCGAGTGCAGACGGAGATAGTCGGAGCTGACCTCGCTACCGGCGCGCTCCGTGGCAATCGCCAGGCTTTGCAGGACGCCAGACACGTCTCGTAGGTACTGCTCGCCCGCAGGCGTCAGTGTTACGCCTTTGGCCGTGCGCAGGAACAGCGGACGGCCAATGAGCGCCTCGAGGTTGGCGATCTGGTGACTCACCGCCGAAGGCGTCAGGTTGAGCTGCTCGGCCGCCCGGGCGACGTTACCGAACCGCGCTGCCTGTTCGAAGGCCTGAATCGCTTTGAGCGGTGGCAGCTGGATGGGCCTCTTGTCTGACTCGTGATGCATCTCGACTCCTGCATTTTCCGGGGCTTGGCGGTGGATTACGTACTTTGCCCACCTCGAACCGAGCCGCCCAGTGCTGAATTTTATTCAGCATAGGGTGAGGTTGGCTGCGTTGCCCGGCAGGGGTTGTGAAACGAATCTATGCCCATCGGTTCTCCGCGAACCGGCGTCCATAACAACAATCATCCGGAGCAGAACAATGCTACTCGCAGGCAAAATCGCAATCGTCACCGGGGCTGCCTCGGCCCGCGGCATCGGCCGCGCCACCGCCAGGAGCTTCGCCGAACAGGGTGCTCGCGTGGCCATCCTCGACCTGGACCTGGAGGCTGCCCGCCAGGCCGCCACCGAGTTGGGCGAAGGTCACCTGGGCCTGGCCGCCAACGTGGCCGACGAGGCTCAGGTGCGCGATGCCGTCGCCCAGGTCTTGGCCCACTACGGCCGTATCGACGTGCTGGTGAACAACGCCGGCATCACCCAGCCGGTGAAAACCCTGGAGATCACCGGGAAGGACTACGACCGCATCCTCGATGTGAACCTGCGTGGCACTCTGCTGATGTCCCAGGCGGTGATCCCGACCATGCGCGAGCAGAAGTCCGGCAGCATCATCTGCATGTCCTCGGTGTCCGCCCAGCGTGGCGGCGGCATCTTCGGCGGCCCGCATTACAGCGCCGCCAAAGCCGGTGTGCTCGGGTTGGGTAAGGCGATGGCACGCGAACTGGGAGCCGACAATATTCGCGTCAACTCAATCACGCCCGGCCTGATCCAGACTGACATCACGGGTGGGTTGATGCACGACGAGCGTCGCCACGCGATCATCGAGGGCATCCCCCTTGGCCGCCTGGGCGAAGCACGCGACGTGGCCAATGCCGCGCTGTTCCTGGCCAGCGACCTGTCCACCTACCTGACCGGCGTTACGCTGGATGTAAACGGTGGGATGCTGATCCACTGACGAGCCCTGCCTTCCGGCTCGCGATGTTCCGAATCTGAGCCCGGCGAGCGACTCCTCGTCCGCCGGGTCATATGAATAAAAACAAGAGATCAGATCAACATGACGACGATAGCCCTCGATGCGGCTTCGGCCGCACGCAGCAACGCCTACCGCAAGACGGCCTGGCGACTGATGCCATTTCTCATGCTGTGCTACCTCTGCGCCTACCTCGACCGGGTCAACGTCGGGTTCGCAAAGCTGCAGATGATGGACGACCTGGCCCTCAGCGAAGCCGTTTACGGCCTGGGTGCTGGCATGTTCTTCATCGGCTACTTCCTCTGCGAAGTACCCAGCAACATCATTCTCCACAAGGTCGGTGCACGGCGCTGGATCGCCCGCATCATGATCACCTGGGGCATCATCTCCGCGCTCTTCGCCTTCGTGGAGACGGCCTGGCAGTTCTATGTCCTGCGCTTCCTGCTCGGCGTCGCCGAAGCGGGACTGGCCCCCGGCCTGCTGCTCTACCTCACCTACTGGTTCCCCTCCTACCGCCGCGCCAAGATGACCGCCCTCTGGTTCATCGCCATTCCCCTCTCGGGCATGGTTGGCGGGCCGCTGTCCGGGTGGATCATGGAGCGCTTCGCCGGCGTGCACGGCTGGGCCGGCTGGCAATGGATGTTCGTGCTGGAGGCCATTCCCACGGTAGTGGTCGGCCTTTTGGTGCTGAGCTACCTCAAGGACGGCGTGAATCAGGCTACTTGGCTCAACGAGGACGAGAAGGCACTGGTCCGGAAGGAATTAGCCGAGGACGACAAGTACAAAGTGAACCATGCCTCGCCGGCCGCCTTCATCCGTGACCGCCGTCTGTGGCTGCTGGCCGGCATCTACTTCTGTGTGGTGATGGGGCAGTACGCGATCACCTTCTGGCTGCCGACCCTGGTGCGCAATGCCGGCGTGTCCGAACCGGTGCACATCGGCCTGCTGACTAGCCTGCCCTACCTCTGCGCCATTGCCGCGATGCTGCTGGCAGGCCGCAGCGGCGACAAGCACCAGGAACGTCGTTGGCATCTCGCGATACCGATGCTTGCCGGTGCCCTGGGGCTGAGCCTGGCCGCCGCGCTCGGCAGCAGCCTGAGCCTGTCGATCCTCAGTTTGTGCCTTGCGGCGGCGGGAATCCTGTCGGCCTCCTCACTGTTCTGGATGCTGCCCACCACCCTGCTCGGTGGCGTCTCGGCGGCCGCGGGAATCGCGGCAGTCAACAGTTTCGCCAACCTCGCCGGCTTCTGCTCGCCCTACCTGATCGGCTGGGTCACCACCACCCTCGGCAGCAATGCCATCGGCATGTACCTCATCACCGCCGTGCTGGTATTCGGAGCCATCCTGGTGTTCCGCGTACCGGCCAACCTGGTCAACCGTTGAGATCGAAGGAGTCCCGACGATGAGTTCCCCCACTGTTTCCACTGGCGCCCCCTCCCTGGCGGAGCGTGCCTACAACATCCGGCGCAATGCCCTGCGCATGGGCCAGGTCCAGGGCCAGGGCTATATCGGCCAGGCGCTGGGCGCCGCCGACCTGCTGGCCGTCTCCTATTTCCATGCGCTGCGCTACGACGCCGCCGACCCGGAATGGGAAGGCCGCGACCGCTTCTACCTGTCCATCGGGCACTACGCCATCGCGCTCTACGCGGCGCTGATCGAGGCGGGGATCGTGCCCGAGGAGGAACTGGAGACCTACGGTAGCGATGACAGCCGCCTGCCCATGTCCGGCATGGCCGCCTACACCCCGGGCATGGAAATCACCGGTGGTTCCCTGGGACATGGCCTGGGAATCGCCGTCGGCGCCTGCCTGGGCCTGAAGCGCAAGGGCTCGGACCGTTTCGTCTACAACCTGCTGTCCGATGGCGAACTGAACGAGGGCTCTACCTGGGAGGCCGCCATGTCCGCCTCGCACTGGAAGCTGGACAACCTGATCGCCATCGTCGACGTGAACAACCAGCAGGCCGATGGCTACTCCAGCGAAGTGCTGGCCTTCGAGCCCATTGTCGACCGCTGGCAGGCGTTCGGCTGGTTCGTCCAGCGGGTGGACGGCAACGACCTGGAGCAACTGGTGCGCGCCTTCGATGCCGCACGCCAGCACGATGGCGCGCAGCCCCGGGTGATCATCTGCGATACCCGCATGGGCAAGGGCGTGCCCTTCCTTGAAAACCGCGAGAAGACTCACTTCATCCGCGTCGACGAAAACGAATGGGACCTCGCCCTGGAAGTCCTTGAAGCCGGGAGCCGTCAATGAACACCGCCATCACCCCAAAGAAACGCCTGACTACCTCGGCGATGATCGCCTCGATCGCCGCAGAAGGTCAGCCCACCCGCTCTGCTCCCTTCGGCCATGCGCTGGCTGAACTGGCGCGTGAACGCACAGATATCGTCGGCTTGTCGGCGGACCTGTCCAAGTACACCGACCTGCACATCTTCGCCAAGGAGCATCCGCAGCGCTTCTACCAGATGGGCATGGCAGAACAACTGCTGATGAGCGCCGCCGCCGGCATGGCTCGCGAGGGCTTCACCCCTTTCGCCACCACCTATGCCGTATTCGCGTCGCGCCGTGCGTATGACTTCATCTGCATGGCCATCGCCGAAGAGAACCTCAACGTGAAGATCGTCTGCGGCCTGCCTGGGCTAACCACTGGCTATGGTCCCAGTCACCAGGCTACGGATGACCTGGCGATCTTCCGCGCCATGCCCAACCTGATGATCATCGACCCCTGCGACGCCCTGGAAATCGAGCAGGCCGTACCGGCCATCGCCGCCCACCAGGGCCCGGTCTACATGCGCCTGCTGCGTGGCAACGTGCCGCTGGTGCTGGACCGCTACGACTACAGGTTCCAGATCGGCAAGGCACAAACGCTGCGCGGGGGGCGCGACGTACTGATCATTTCCACCGGCCTGATGACCATGCGCGCCCTGGAAGCGGCCGAACAGCTACAGGCTGATGGCGTGGATGTTTCGGTACTGCACGTACCCACCATCAAGCCCCTGGACGAAGCCACCATCCTCGCCGAAGCCCGCAAGCCCGGAAGACTGGTGGTGGCGGCGGAAAACCATTCCATCGTCGGCGGACTGGGCGAAGCGGTGGCCGGAGTACTGATGCGCAATGGCGTGACACCCACGTTCCGCCAGATTGCCCTGCCCGATGCCTTCCTCGACGCTGGAGCCCTGCCCACCCTGCACGACCGCTATGGCATTTCAACCAACGCAGTGGCAAGCCAGATCAAGGGTTGGCTTTAGAGTTGAAGGCCCTCTTCACATTAAGAGGGCCATTCATTCAGCGGACGAATCGGGGGTACCCGGACAGGTCAACCACCAGGGAAATTAACGCCCGGCCGAGGACCGATCACCTACGAGACAAGGTGATCAGCGAAGCAGGCAAAAATCAGGCACGCCCTCGATTGCTTGCTTCAGCAGATGAAAAGAAATCATGCACGCGACTCTGCAAATAGCAGGCTAATGTCTCGCAGTAGCGGTCGGCATTGCCATCGCGTCACCCACCCGACGTGGCTTCCCCTTGCGCAATCAGCCAAACCCCACAGGCCAACTGCATTGCCGCTTCCGCGGGCCATCCATAGGCTCTGTCTCCGGCGCCTAAGAAACGCTTACTCACACAGCGGACTAACCGCTCCCGAAAGCTCAGCGGCTTTTTTGTGCCTGCGGCCTACTCGCGCCCGCACAAAACGTCGACGCGGAAGACAGGGACGGACGGGATGGCGGCGTCGGCATGGACGGCAGGGGCGGCAGGGGCGGAGGCAACGGCATGGACTTTGGCAGCCCACGTGCGGGCGGCTCGATCATGTCGACAGCGGATTTGACCTTCCGGGCGATGGCCGCGGTGACCGCCTTTTTGGCTTCGTCCGCAAGCGCCTCGCTCACGGCGCGGATGATAGCGGGGGGCGTGGCGCCGTTTGTGGTTGCACCGATGTTGGCAAGATGCAACTGTTTTCAGCATGGTGTTGGGAACTCCATGAAAGGTGGCGGCAGTCCTGTGGGGGCGAACTCATTCGAAGATTGAAATGCCCCGATAAGCCGGATGACTGTAGGAGCGAGCTTGCTCGCGCACAGCCCGAGCGCGATCTTTCGCGAGTAAGCTCGCTCCTGAAGAGCCCACCTTATGAAGGGCCAAAAGCAAGTCCACGCTCTACGAACGTGGACTTGACTCGCTTTTCACTCAGGAGCTGAGCGCAGCATCGGCCGTTACCTGCTGGTCATCAGCAGCCGTATGGCGGCGCACTTTGAACCAGGCGGCATAGAGCGCCGGGACGAAGAAGATCGTCAGCACGGTCGCCACCGTCAGGCCGCCCATGATCGCGATAGCCATCGGCCCCCAGAACACGCTGCGCGTCAGCGGGATCATGGCCAGCACGGTAGCCAGCGCCGTCAACATCACCGGACGGGCCCGGCAGATGGCGGCATCCAGCACCGCATTCCAGGGGTCGCGGCCCTGGGAAATCTCGATCTGCACCTGGTCGATCAGGATCACCGAGTTGCGCATGATCATGCCGCCCAGGGCGATGATGCCCAGGATTGCGACGAAGCCCAGCGGCGACTGGAACACCAGCAGCGCCGGCACCACGCCAATCAGGCCCAGTGGCGCGGTCAGCACCACCATCCACATGCGGGAGAAGTCCTTCAGTTGCAGCATCAGCAGCAACAGAATGGTGACCAGCATCAGCGGAGCCACTGCCAGCAGCGCCTGGTTGGCCTTGTCACTCTCCTCCACCGCTCCGCCCACGTCGATGCGATAGCCCGAGGGCAGCTTCGCCTCGATGTCCTTCAGCAGCGGCCGGATCTCCTGCGTCACCGACACGCCCTGCTCGCCATCCTTCACGTCAGCGCGCACGGTAATCGCCATGTCGCGGTTACGGCGCCACAGCACCGGCTCTTCCAGCTCGCTGTGCACCTGTGCCACCTGCGACAGCGGTACCACAGTGCCCTCGCGGGTGTAGAGGTTGATGTCCTTCAGTGTGTCGAGACTCAGGCGCTCCTCAGGCACGGCACGGGCGACGATGTCGATCAGTTCCTCGTGCTCGCGAAGCTGCGACAAGGTCGCGCCGTTCATCACGGACTGGGTCACCAGCGACACGTCGGCCGGTGTGAGGCCCAGCGCGCTCGCCTTGTCCTGGTCCAGTTCCACCTTCAACACGCGCACCGGGTCGTTCCAGTCCAGCTGGACATCGCGCACCTTCGGGCTGGATGCGACCACCGCCTCCACCTCGCGGGCAATATGACGCACCACCTGGGTGTCGGGACCGACGACGCGGAACTGCACCGGGTAGCCAACGGGCGGCCCCAGCTCCAGGCGGGTCACGCGCAACCACGCCTGCGGGAACTGCTGGTCGGCCATAGTCATCAACCGCTCACGGACTCGCTCGCGCGCCTCCAGGTCCTTGGTCATCACGACGAACTGGGCAAAGCCCGGGTTCGGCAGCTCGGGGTTGAGCGACAGCAGGAAGCGCGGTGCGCCAGCGCCGGTGTAGGCGGTGAAGAAGCGCACGTCATCGTCCTTCGCCAGGATCGCCTCCATGCGTTTGACCTGCTCGGTCGTCGCAGCGAACGAGGCACCTTCCTTGACGCGCACGTCGACAATCAATTCAGGTCGCGAGCTGTTGGGGAAGAACTGTTGCGGCACCAGCTTCATACCCGCCAGAGCGAGCGCCAGGGCGCCAAACGTTGCGCCGATGACAACCCAGCGGCGCTCGATGGCGGCGTCGATGAGACGGCGCAGGCTGCGGTAGAACTTCGTATCGTATAGATCATCGCCATGCTGGTGCTTGCCCAGGTCATTGGGCAGCATCTTCACCGCGAGGTAGGGCGTGAAAATGCCGGAGCAGATCCACGAGAACAGCACGGCGGCGCCGACGATCCAGAAGATGCCGCCCGCGTACTCGCCCGTGGTGGATTGCGACATGCCAATCGGTAGGAAGCCCACGACGGTGATCAGCGCGCCGGTCAGGCGCGGCATGGCGGTGGCCGAGTAGGAGAAGGCAGCCGCCCGCACGCGGTCCCAGCCGGTTTCCATCTTCGCCACCATCATCTCGATGGCGATGATGGCGTCGTCCACCAGCAGGCCCAGCGCGATGATCAGCGAGCCGAGCGAGATGCGCTCGAGGTTCCAGCCCATCGCCAGCATCACCAACGCCACACCACCCAGCACCAGCGGCACCGTGGTCGCTACCACCAGGCCGGCGCGCCAGCCCAGGCTGACCAGACTGACCACGATCACGATGATCAACGCTTCGGCCAGCGCTTTTACAAAGTCATGGATCGCGTCTTTCACCGTGGTGGGCTGGTCGGCCACGAGCTCCAGGTCCACACCATAGGGCAGTTCCGACTGAATCTTGGTGACTGCCTGATCCATCGCCTGACCAAGGTCCACAATATTGCCGTCGCTGGTCATGGTGATGCCAAGCATGAGCACCGGCTGGCCGTTGTGGCGCACGGTGTAGGTCGGCGGGTCCTCGAAGCCGCGTGTGACGGTCGCAATGTCGCCGAGCTTGATCAGCCTCCCGCCTGCGGAGATGGGCACGTTGCGGATGGCGTCTTCGCTGTCGAAGTGGCCGCTCACGCGGACCATGACGCGGTCGCTGCGGGTGTCGATCTGGCCGGCGGGCAGCATGGCGTTCTGGCTCTTCAGGCTCTCGGCAATGGCCAGCGGGGTGATGCCCAGCGCAGCCAGGCGCTCGTGCGAGAACTCGACATAGATACGCTCGGCCTGCTTGCCGATGACATCGATCTTCTTGACCATCGGCACCTTCAGCATGCGGCGCTTGATGTCCTCGGCCGCATCGGACAGGTCGGCCTGGCCGAAGCCGTCGCCCTTGACGGCGTAGATCAGGCCGTACACGTCGCCGTACTCGTCGTTGACGATCGGGCCGATCACGCCGTCGGGCAATTCGAGGCTCAGGTCGTTGAGCTTTTTGCGCGCCTGGTACCAGGCTTCGCGCTGGTCGGCCTTGGAGGTGCCGCCGCGCACGGTGAGCGTCATGCCCGCATAGCCTTGCCGCGCGTAGGTGACCACCTTTTCGAAGTTGTCGATCTGCTCGAACTTCTTCTCCATGCGGTTGAGGACCTGGTCCTGCAACTGCTGGGCGGTGGCGCCGGGCCAGATGACGATGGCGGTCATCGAGGGCACGGAGAAGTTCGGGTCCTCGAGCTGACCCAGCCGGGTGAAGCTGAAGGCGCCGGCTACCGCCACCAGGATGAGCATGAACAGCACGATGGCACGATTGCGCAGCGCCCAATCGGTAAGGTTGAAGTTACTCATCGCGTGGCCTGCTGCAGGGTGTTGGTTTCAGCGCCACCGAAGCCGGGTAGCGCAACCCTCAGCCCGGGCGCCATTTTCTGCACCCCGGCGGCGACGACCAGCGCCCGCGGCGGAGGCCCGGACACCAGTACTTCGTCATTGCGGTAACCCAGCACCACCACAGACTCCAGCCCGACAACGCCCACCGCCTTCAGCTCCTCGGGCTTGACCACCCACAGCGCTGGCTGACCGCGATCCTGGGTCAGCGCCGTGGCCGGCACCGCCGCCACCGGAACCCCCTCCATCTCACGCTCAGCGACCAGGGTGGCGGTGGCACCCAGCGGCAGCGACCGTGAGCCCACAGGCTTCAGCCGCGCGCGGTAGGTGCGCGTTTGCTCTGCCGCCTGCGGCGACAGTTCGCGCAACGCGACATCGAACGTGTCGTTCGGCGCGCTGGCCAGCGAGACCTTGAAATGCGCCGCCTTGAAGGAGGACAGATGATCCTCGGGCACGTCGACGACGATCTCGGGCTCGCCTGGATTCGCAATTGAGATGACGGGTTGGCCCTCCGCCACGACCTGCCCAACCTCTAGACGCACGGAGGTAACCACCCCACTGCGCGAGGCGCGCAGCACGGTGTACTTGAGCCGGTTACGCGCCAACTCGAGCTTGCGCGCTTCCGCCTCGGCGGTCGCAACGGCAGTCTGCGCAGTCGTGTGCGCGCGCTCGTCGTCGGCCACGCTGACCGAGCCGTCCTCCTTGAGCGCGGTCAAGCGCTTGCGGTCCGACTCGGCCTGACGCGCCTGCTCGACGGCAGCCGCCCACTGTTGCTGCGACGCTTCCTCGGCAAGGCGGTAGTCGCTGTCATCCAGCAGAGCCAGCACGTCGCCCTGGCGCACGAACTGGCCAACGTCGACCTTGCGCTGGGTGACCTTGCCGCCAACGCGGAAGGCCTGGTCGACTTGATGCCGCGACTGCACGGTGCCCACGTAGCGATTGATATCACGGGCATTGTCGTAGCTGATTTCAACGACGTGTACCGGTCGTAGCGCCTGCACAGTCGGCTGGTCCGGGCTACACGCGGACAGCAGGAAGGCTACGGCCAGGGCAACGGCCGCAGTATTGGAGTTCTTCAAGGCGATTCCTCTTTGAAGACGACAGGTTCTCAGGAAAGGGGCGGATGATCGGTATCGGTGGTCGCAGTGGGGTGGGCCGGCTGATCGAACACCTGCCAGCCCCCGCCCAGCGACTTGTAGAGCTGCACGCTGTCGAGCAGCAGCCGCGTCCTGCTCTCGTTAGCGGAGAGACGCGACGTGAGGCGCGCACGGTGCGCGTCCAGCAGCGGCAGCAGATCGATCTGTCCACGGTCGTAAAGCGACTGCGAGTGGTCCAGCGCGGAGTCCGCAGCGGCGGCCGCCAACTGCAGTGACTGCGAGCGGCGACGCTCATGGGAAAGACTGATCAGCGCGTTCTCCACATCCTCGAGCGCACGCGCGATGCCGTCTTCGGCACGCAGCAGCGCTTCGCGCTGGCCGCTCTCGGCGACCTCGTTGATCGCGCGCGTGCGCCCTGCGTTGAAGATCGGCATCGCCAGCAGGCCGGCGACGTTGGTGAAGCGCGCGGCGCCGAGATCCAGACCGTTCAACTCCAGGTTCTGGCGGCCGAAGGAAGCGCCGAGAAACAGCCGTGGAAACCACTCGGCGGCGGCCTGCTGGCGGCGCGCATTCGCCGCGTCGAGCTGCGCCATCAGCGCCAGCACGTCAGGCCGACGCTGCAGCAATTCGGCTGGCTGGCCGGGCCGCGCCTGAGGCACAACCTGATCGTCACGGGAGGTCACAATGGAGGCGGCATTGAAGGCCTGGTCACCGATCAACACCGCGATGCGATGGCGAGCAACCGCCGCTACCGTTTCCATGGGGGGAATCTGCGCGCGTACGGATTCGGCGTCGGTCTGGGCGCGCTCGACGTCGAAGGCGGTCGCCAGCCCGACACGGTGACGCGCGGTGACCAGGCGCAGCGTCTCGTCCTGCATCGCCGACATGGCACGCAGGGTGTCGACCTGGCGCTGCGCACCGACCAGCGTGAAGTAGTTGCTGGCGACGTCGCTCATCACCAGCAGGCGCACGCCGCGCACACCGTGCTCCGCAGCCAGTGCCTCGGCCTCGGCGGCATCTGCGCCGGCGCGCAGGCGTCCGCTCAGGTCAAGCTCCCACGAGACGTCCAGGCCCGCACCGGCCGTGTTGATGTCCGGGGCGCCCTGCTTCTTGGCGGTGCCATACCCGGTGCTGCGATCGGCACCGAAGGCGGACACGCCGACCGTCGGGAACAACCAGGAACGGCTGATCGTTTCACCCGCACGAGCGGCGCGCACGCGCTCGGCGGCGATCTTGATGTCACGGTTCTCGCGCATTGCGCGGCGCACCAGGTCCGTCAGCACCGGGTCGTTGAATGCCTCCCACCAGGCGGCTTCAGGTTCCATCTGCGAGGCCCTGCTCGCGGCGAACCCGCTCGGCAGGTCCGGCGAAGGCTTGGCGACCTCCGTGGAGCAGCCGGTCACGGCCAGGGCAATAGAGGCGGCGAGCGCCGCGCCGACGAAGACGCCGACCAGGCGTTCGGCCCGTCGCAGCGGCATCTGCCCGGCGTAGCGGGTCATCAAGGAGTGGGTTGGAAATCGCAGCATCGGATTGGACTCGTGCAGATTCGAGGTTGCAGCA
Source organism: Pseudomonas sp. OTU5201 (assembly GCF_038440135.1). Classification (NCBI taxonomy): domain Bacteria; kingdom Pseudomonadati; phylum Pseudomonadota; class Gammaproteobacteria; order Pseudomonadales; family Pseudomonadaceae; genus Pseudomonas; species Pseudomonas sp. OTU5201. Next base: position 19,127 of record NZ_JASATC010000040.1, read on the forward strand.
GCGTAAGGCCCGGTGCGCGCAAAGTTGTCAGCGATGCGTCGCGGTTCGGTCGCCATTCAGAGGGCTGATTTCGGTGGGAGAGGTCACTCGACGGCCGCATCCGCTGCGTCCTCGCGAGCCGCCGACACGAGGTCGGCGGCAATCGACACCAATAGCTCTTCAGCGGACGAAAACTCGCGCTGACGCCCGGTGACGAGGTTTTCGAGGCGTCCCATGAGGCACCCCGGAGTGGCGTCGCTACGCAGCTTCACCACATAGGAGCGGCGGCTCGGGTACTTGCATTCAGGTTTGAGGGTCATTGCGGACCTGGGGATCAAGGAAGTTCGACGACAGCGTAAGCCGCCCCCCGGGTTGAGTCGTAAGCGAAAGGTCAGACTTCGGTCGTCATGAAGGGGGCGCCCTCATCCTTTCAATCCGACCTTTCAGCCCGCAGCAGCGTGCACGCGCGCTGCGCCAGCTCAGTGCCTTGGGTTTCGGGCAGTTGGCCGAGCAGCGCCGCCAGGACCTGCCGCTCAGCGGGCGCGGCGTCGTGGTGTTCGCACAGCTCGACCAGGGCGCGCAGTTCCAGCCAGGGTGCCTCCTGGGCGCGCGCCTCCTCGACCGCGCGCCGCACCGCATGGGCGCCGGCATCCGGTCGCCCCTGCTCCCGCGCGATCGCCGCCTCCAGCAGCAACAGCTGCGGCAGGTACACGCGCTCGCCCAGTTCCTCCCCTACCCTCAATGCTTCCTGCAACTCGGCCATCGCGCCGTCGAAATCACCCGCCAACAGCAGGGCCTCGGCAGCGTAGCCGAGCACCTCGCTCGCACCGGAGCACATGCCGAGCCCGGCGTGTTCTTCGTAGGCCTCGCGGATGCAGCGGTAGCCGTCGCGCGGCGCGCCGTTGCGTGCGTCGGCCCAGCCTCGCCACCAACGGCACGCGGTACGCCCCAGTGCCAGCGAATACTCATCCACCAGTACCTGCATCTCGTCAGCCAGCTCGGCCACGCGCGCGTGGTTATCCATCCGCACCTCGATCAACACTTCCTGCCAGGCGGCGACCATCCACGTCATGGGCTGGCGCAGCACCTGCGCGCGAGCCCGCGCCCGCTGCATATGGGCACGGCCCTGCTCGATCAGCCCGGAACGCACCAGTTCGATGGCCAGCATGCCGTGCAGCATGACCTGGGGATCGGTCGCGAAGATCTCGTTCGCGCCTATATCGAGCGGCTCGGCGAGCGCGAGCGCACGCTCCAGCCAGCTGCGGGTCATCTGCGTTCGACCCTGGAGGTGGTGCACCTCGCCCTGCACGATGCACGCGATCAGCGAGAGCGCGGGATCGTTCACCTCGGACGAGAGGGCTTCGGCGCGCTCCGCCACTGCCAGCGCCTGCGCATAGTCACCGCGCAGACCCAGGAGATAGCCAAACCCGTGCAGCAGGCGACCGCGCATCGGATGTTCGGGAGCGTGCGCCAGCATTGCGTACGCGCGCTCGAATGCGTTCCTGGCCTCGCTGCCGACGCCCATCGCGTGGAACGCTGACACGCCCTGGAGCGTGGCCAGGGTAATTTCCAGCGCGTCGCGTTCCGCACCCTCTGGTGCCTGCTGCAGCAGGTCCAGGGCGCGCTCGGTGAAGCCGGTGCACGAGACAGGACTGAAGTGCAGCAGTGCGGTTTCCGCCGCTTCGGCGTAGTAACGCAGCGCAATCATCGGCTGCCGGGCCCGGTCGAAGTGCATCGCCAGCTCCGAGGCGGCGACCGGCACGCCGGCCGCCCGCTCGCGTTCAAGGGCCACGCCAACCTGGTAGTGAAGGTTGATGCGCAAGGCGCGCGGCGTGCGGTCGTACAGTGCCTGACGGAAGAGTGCATGGCGGAACGCGTAGGGCCGCTCCGTAGGCTCGTCGACTTCGGCGCCCCGCGACTGTGCGAGCCACAACTGCTCTCGAACCAGCTCCTCGCAGGCCTGGACCAGCGGAGCGAGGTCGCGCTCAAGGGCCAGCGAAACCGTCTCAACGCGAAATTCGCCCCCACAAACTGCCGCCGCCGAGAGCAGTTCACGCTGCGCCTGCCCGAGCCTGGCGATGTAGTGATCGATAATGGCCACCAGGTTCTCGGGGACCGCCAGCTTGGCCAGCCGAGCTTCGATGGTGACGTCGTCGTCCGTCTGGTCCATGACCTCACTGATGACGGACGACACGAACAGCGGCACACCGTCGGTGCGCTCGTGCAGGGCCCGCACGAAGGTTTCATCACGCGCCAGCGAGGCTGAGTGTCGCGCGACATAGGCGGCGACCTCGGTTTCCGAGAACGGGTCGAGCGCCACTTCTTCGCACAGCCGCTGCAGGCGCAGTTCGTGGCGCAATGAATTGAGCGGATGATCGAGCGCCACCACCTCGGCGACGCGGAAGCTCGCCAGCCACATCAGCCGCGCACAGCCACGTCGGCGCGCGATGTAGTCGATGAGCTGAACGGTCGCCCTATCGCCCCAGTGCAAATCTTCGGTCACCAACAAGAGCGGCCGCTGCGCCGTGTAGCGGTCCAGCAATTCGCCCATCTCCCGCAGCATGCGCTCCGGCCCAACGCCGGCAAGCTCGCGGCGCAACGCATCGCGCTCCTGCGCTGTGCTCAACCACGGCAGTTGCAGCAGCCAGATCGGCGCGACGGTGCGCAGCAGCTCCGGCAGCGCGGGGTCACTGCGGCACAGATCGGCCAGCGCCTCCAGCACCGGCAGATAAGGCTCACCGGCACCGTAGTGCTCAACGCATTGGCCGCGCGCGCAGGCGACGCTGCCCAGGCCGGAGACGAAACGCTCAATCAGCGTGGTCTTGCCGATCCCCGGTTCTCCGGCGAGCCAGATCACGGCGCGCTCGCCGCGATTCGCCCGCTCCCAGGCCCGTTGCAGCCTTGCGACCGCATCGGCGCGACCGACGAAGGGTAGCGACGGTTGCCCGACGGCCGCCGGAGCCACAGTGGCCTCAGGCAGCGAGGTAGCGCCAGGCGACAGCGCGGCGATGAAGCGATAGCCCCGCCGCGACACAGTCTCGATGAAGCGTGGCTGCCTGGGATCGTCACCCAGCGCTGTGCGCAGTTCGCTGATGGCGGTCTTCAGCACCGATTCGCTGACATGTCGGTGGCCCCACACAGCGTCAAGCAAGGCATCCTTGCTCAACAGGGAGCCCGGCTGGCGGGCAAGCACGCACAGCAGCATGAAGGGTGTGGGCGCCAGCGCCACGGCCTTTCCATGGCGCAACAAGCAGGCGTTGGCCTCGTCGAGCTCGAAGTCGACGAAGCGGATCTGGACTGGACTCGGTTGGAGCTGCGGACGCGCCACGCTTGATTCCTGAAATCTAAGACAAATTCACCGTTGTGCCTCGGCGGCTGGAACCTGCTCCGTTGCTCCGATGACAACGCCTATCGATGCGCAAGCCAAGCCTCGCCGGTCGGAAACCTGCCCGGCGACAGGTGAGTGGTGGGCGGTCGCGCACGACATCCGTTATCGGAGCGTCTTCGGCAGAGCCTGCGCGGCCTCGCCCTGGCAGGGCAAACGATCCCGACAAAACATGACAAAAACATCAATATTGAAAAACATCTCAATTTTACATACCTTGACCCTGCCTGACGATGAGATCTCGCGTCTCACGATTTCAATCACAACAAGGGCTCGATATGAACAACAAGAAATGCTCCGCACTGCCGCCGGATGTAGTCGATGTGCTGATAGTGGGCTACGGCCCCGCAGGCGCGACACTCGCCGCACTACTGGGTCGCTATGGCGTAAGCACTCTGGTCCTGGATAAGGCCCATGAGGTCTTGCTGATACCCCGAGCCATTGCCCTGGACAACGAAGCGTTGCGCATCCTGCAACTTGCCGGATTGGCCGAAGACGCTTTCGAGAAGATCGTGATTCCCGAGGTGCGCATGCATTCGCCGGTGCTCGGACAGTTCGCTCGGGCCAATACGGCGGGTTGCATCGACGGCCATCCCAAGCTGGTGACCTTCTACCAACCCGACCTCGAGCACGCGATGCGCGAGCGGGTCTCGCAATTCGAATCGGTGACCAGCCTGGGCGGTCTCGAGCTGGAGAACCTGTCCGAGGAACGGGATTGCGTCGTCGCTTCAGTCAAGGATCAGAAAGGCAGGAGACACTTCGTTCGCGCCCGATACCTGGTAGGAGCCGATGGTGCCAGCTCCAGGGTCAGAAGCCTGATCGGCCAGGACTTCGAGGGCGAGACCTACGCCGAGGACTGGCTGATCATCGATGCCGGCAACCGGCGCCAGTCCGCCATCGATCATGTCGAGTTCCGCTGCAACCCCGAGCGCCCCGCTCCGCATATGCCCGCGCCAGGCGGCCGGGAGCGCTGGGAGTTCATGCTGCAGCCGGGGGAGACTCGCGAGCAGATGGAACGCCCGGAAAGCATCGCCAGGCTGCTTGCGCCGTGGATCGATTCGAAGGAATTGCAGATCGAGCGCAAGGCCGTGTATCGGTTTCACGCCCGCTGCTGCAACAGCTTCAGCAAAGGACGCATCTTCCTCGTGGGGGATGCCGCCCACATCACGCCCCCCTTCGTCGGCCAGGGGCTCGTCGCCGGGCTTCGCGATGTCGCCAACCTGGCCTGGAAACTCGCCTGGGTCCTGCGCGGTCAAGCCTCGCCCGCGGTGCTGGACTCTTATGACGAGGAGCGCCGCCCCCACGCGAAAGCCATGATCGACATGGCCAAGCTGATGGGCCGTTTGGTGATGCCCAGGAACAAACTGGCCGCCTTCCTGATTCATGGACTGATGCGCACGTTGGCGCTGACGCCCGCTACCCGGAAGTACTTCGAGGAGCTGCAGATCAAGCCGAAAAACATCTTCAGGCACGGCCTTTTTGCGCCCCATCGCCGCGGCGACAAGCTTGTTCGCGGCGGCCTGTTTCCTCAAGCCTGGGTGCGCAACGCACAGCAGCGCGTGCATCTGAGTGACGACGCCTTGGGTGACCAACTCACCCTGGTCGGATTCGGGGTCGATCCGCTCTCGCTGCTCTCCCCTGCCCAGGCCGCATCCTGGGTCAAGCTGGGTGGCAGCTTCGTGCAGATCGGAGCCTGCGGCCAGCACCCTGGCGGAAACTCCGCATTCATCGAAGACCTCAACCATGCCATCCTGCCGCTGGCGCCCAGGGGCACACTCGTCGTGGTACGCCCCGACCGGCACATCATGCACCATGCCGCCAGCACGGAGGCCGCCAGACTGGTTCAAACCTGCATGGACCTGATGGCCAGCGGCGACTCCACCGCCGACAGCGTTTCCTTTACCATCACCGAGCCTCTTCGAATGCGAGCCTGAGCATGCCCTCCTCCACTCCACCGCCCGACCAGGACGAACAGCAGCCGCTCACGCGCGGCCACAAGAAGCGTGAGCGCACGCGCCGCAGTCTGGTGGACGCCGCGTTGCGCCTCATTGCGCGCAAAGAGGTGGGGGAAATCGCCCTGCTCGAAGTCGCTGCGGAAGCGGAAGTCTCCAACGGCACCATCTACAACTACTTCCGCACCCGCGACGAAGTGCTGGAGGCGGTGGGAATTACCCTGGCAGCGGAGTTCTCCGACGCCATTTCCGTTCTCAGCGCGAACGTAAAAAGCGGTGCCCAGCGGCTTTCGATAGGCGTGCGCATGTTCATCCACCGCGCCACGGAAGACCGCCAGTGGGCCAACGCGCTGCTGCGCATCATCCATTTCGACCAGGCCATTCGCTCGCGATTGGCCACCCATGTGCTGAGCGACCTGCGTGAAGGCCGGCGCGAAGGTGCCTTCACGTTCGAGGACGAAGGCATCGCCATGGATTTCGTGGTGTCGTGCACAACCGGCGCGATGCGTTCGGTCGTCGAGGGTCGCGCGGTGACGGGGCACGATGTTCAGGTCGCCGAGATGGTCCTCAAGGCTCTGGGCACTACCCCGGCCAAGGCCAGGAAGATCGCCAGCCTGCCGTTACCCACCATCGGCTGACCCAGTCGCGAACCCACTGGGACACCCGCTTCTGGGCCGGCGCCCGGAGAAAACGCTCAAGAATCCCAGCGCATACGAACGCTGCGGGCTTACAGGCCATCCTTGTCGAGGTGATCGAAATCGACGGGCTCGCCCGTTCGAGCGCCGAGCTGCTGGCGGATATCCTCGAACATGGCGTCGTATTCGGCATGCTCGGGCATGATCGGGCCGGCGTTGAGTGGCAGACCGTGTTTGGCCACTGCCTTGGTGATCGGGATGGCGAAGTTGAAGGCGGTATCGCGATGCAGGTCGAATTCCTCGCAGAACTCGCGGCCGCCGATAGTGCCGACCACCTTGAAATGCATCAGCACGCCTTCGACCGCGTCGCGGCGGACCTCGTAGTACACGTTGATGTCGAACTTCGGCAGGTGCGGCAGATCGATTGGATTGGTGCGATGCAGATGACCTGGATTGAACATGCTTGTCCCTTTGGTATGGCAGATCGATTGGACGACAGTTTCTTGGGCGGTAGCTTCGCTCGATGCATGTTGTTCAAGCGGGTCAACCACCGCTGGCGTTCATGAAGCGCAGCACCTGCACCTCGCCTCCAACGCTGAATTCGTGGCGCAACGGCTTGCGCGCCAAGCCGGCGTGGATCGCCTGCAGCAGGGGCGCATCGCTGTGCGGATGGCGGCGCAGCAGGGCGCGCAGGTCGATGGAGTTCTCGTGCCCGAGGCACAACAGCAGGCGCCCTTCCACGGTCAGGCGCACGCGGTTGCAGGTGCTGCAGAAGTTGTGGCTATGCGGTGAGATAAAGCCGATACGGCTTCCAGGGAATTCCTTGAGGCGCACATAGCGCGCCGGCCCACCACTCTGTTCGGCGCTATCGAGCAGGCTGTAGCGCTCGGCGATACGTTCGCGCACCCAGTCGCTGGAACAGTAGCTTTCGCCACGCGAGCGGCCTACCTCGCCCAGTGGCATTTCCTCGATAAAGCTGATGTCCAGGCCACGGTTCACCGCATAGTCGAGCAGGTCGAGCACCTCGTCGGCATTGCGCCCCTGCATCACCACGGTATTGAGCTTGACCCGGGCAAAGCTGGCGGCGCGAGCCGCGTCGATGCCGGCCAGCACCTGGGCCAGGTCGCCGGTACGGGTAATCGCCCGAAAGCGCTGTGCATCAAGGCTGTCCAGGCTGATGTTGAGGCGCTTGACCCCGGCATCGGCCAGCGGCGGGGCCAGCTTGACCAGCTGCGAACCGTTGCTGGTCATCACCAGTTCGCGCAGCCCCGGCAAGGCGGCGATCTGCGCGCAGAGTTGGACGATGCCCTTGCGCACCAGCGGCTCGCCGCCGGTGAGCCGGATCTTCTTCACCCCGCTACGCACAAACAGCGCCGCCAAGCGATACAACTCCTCCAGGCTGAGTACCTGCTGACGCGGCAGGAACGTCATGTCCTCGGCCATGCAGTAGACACAGCGGAAGTCGCAGCGATCAGTCACCGACATGCGAAGGTAATCGATGCTGCGACCGAAGCCATCCCGCAGCATGCTATCCATCACACGCGGCCGAGCACACGGTTGGTTCGGCCGGGCTCAGGCAGAGCGGCCATTCGCCTGCGGTCATGCCTGTACCACCCGTGTGCGCTGCTGGCCGAGATCCAGCGCGCCATCGTCGGTACGGATGCTCAGGGACATGAGATCGCTGGGTTTCAGGTAGAGCGGGTTTTTCGTCGCCTTGGCGATGAAGGCCTTCCACTTCCCGGCATCGGACATGAAGTGCTTGAGGATGAACATGACCAATTTGCCGGGTGCCTTGGCGGCGCAACCGGCCGGAGTCCCGGTCGCCACCAGGTCACCGGCGTGCATGCCGTGCAGCGAGGCGAGTTCGGTCAGCGTCTGATGCGGCTTGAACAGCATTTCGCCGCAGTAGGCTTGCTGCCGGGCGATGCCATTGACCGTCAGGGTCATCTTCAGCTCGCGCCAGCGCTGCCACTCCCGGGGTTCGAGCAGGAGCAGCACCGGGCCGACCGGACCAAAGGTCTGGTAGCTCTTGCCCTTGTAGAACTGGCCCTGAGGCAGTTGCACATCGCGGGCCGAGACGTCGTTGACGATGGTCACGCCGGCCAGTACCTCGTGAAGCTTGTCCGGCGTGACAACCTCGCCAGGAACCAGATCGCGCCCGAGGACCAGACCCAGCTCAATCTCGTAGTCCAGCAGTTTCACGTGGACGGGGCGCACGACGTCGTCGTACGGGCCGCTGATGCACGATGGTGCCTTGGTGAAGATCGTGTTGAACGGGAAGTTCTTCGGATCAAGGCCCGACTCCCGCACATGGCTCTCGTAATTGACGCCCTGGCAGATGAATTGCTGGTTCGAGGTGATCGGTGGCAGGACGCGGACGCTGTCCAGTTCGAGCGTTGCCTGGGCCGACGTGAGCTGACGGGCGGCTTCGCGCCCGTTCCGGATGAGGTCGGCGGTGGTCGCGTAGCGGCCGTCCAGTGGTGCGATTTTTTCGCCGAAGACGACACCCCAGCGGGGGTCGGTGTCGGCAGGTGCGTTGACCGGGATGAAGCGGATAAGAGGGGTGGCCATGGATCAGGTCCTTGTGTGTCGAATTCAAAGCCAGGGACGCGCCGGCGTATCGAGCGTCTTGCCGATGATCCGTAGCTTGGCGAAGGTCAGGCGCCCCTGGCGGATGAGCTTCAGTGCCCGCCAGACGAGCCCGAGAGACTTGGCCGGGAAGATCTTCCTGGGTGCATCGTCCCCCCAGGCCCAGATGCTGCCCGTCGAGAACGGCACGTAGCGCGTCTCGTGATCGGCGGTGAATACGTCGCCATCGGTGTAATGCTCGAAGTCGAAGCCGTCGGCGTCTTTCCAGTAATCGAACAGCTGGCTGCCGAGCAGGTGCCGGCCGATGCCCCAGAAGTGTTTGTGGCCACGGGCATGCATGACTTGCTGTCCCTGCCCCAGGGCGTCGAGGTCGATCACTTCCCAGGCGCTGTGTTCGTAGCGCGGCTGGAGCGCGCTCGCCATGACGAAGGTGTGGTGATCCGCTGGCTGGTCGCCCAGGTCCAGACGGAAGAAGGTGACCAGCGGCGAACCGTCTTCCAGGTACTGCACGTCCGTCGGAATGAGGCCGAGGTGGCGCATGTACCACTCGGACATCACCTCGAAGTTGCTGGTCTGGTAGACCACGTGCCCCAGACGACCGACCAGTGCCGGCTCGACAGGCGAACGGACCGTGCGGTTCACCCGCTGGATCTCGCCCAGTACGTTCATTTCCCGATGGATCGGCGGCCGGGTCGGCAACGCTGGCACCGTCCCCCAATCTGTGATTAACCACAGTTCAGTGCCGTCCGGGTCATTGAGGGTGACGCCGCGCCCGCCGCCAGGAATGCGCTCGGGTGGCAGCGGCTTGGCGTTGCTTTCGCGTTCCAGCCGCGCGAAATCGGTATCGGCCGGGACCACGAAAACCGAGCCGACGAAACGCGAAGTCTCGGCCTTGGTGGCGACCAGGATGGCGGGCGCCGTCCCGGCACCGCGCAGTACCAGTTGCTCCGCGGTGCGCGACACGGTCACCAGGCCGAAATCGTTCCAGAAGCGCTCAGCCGCGACGAGATCCTTCTTTTCGAAACGCAGGAAGGCAAGCTGCGTCGCCTTCTGCCAGGCCTTCGGCCGGACCAGTTTCTTGACGTGGGCGGGCGCCGCGCTTTCCGGATACTCCGGCGGCACGCTCAGTTCCTGAGTGTGACTCATACAGTTTGCTCCTCAATGCATTGCTGATGGCTGTTCACCAGCCGGATCTCGCCGAGATAGAGGCTTTCGTCGAGCTCGCAGTCGCGCTGCGCCTCGCCCAGGCCGTGGTGGATTTCAACGCGATAACCGCCGCTTTTCTTGGCCAGGCCACCAAAGCGGAAGTCGCCAAAGGCATCGCTGTGGGTGACTGCGATGGGTTTCCCGTTCTGAAAAAGCGTGATTTCGGCACCGGCGACGCAATCGACCACGCCGTCAACGCTGGCGCTGAGGCTGCCGCCGATGAAGCAGGTGTCCCAGCGCTCCAGGCCCCGGTAATAGACTCGCGGCTTCGCGTTCAATTTGGGTAGCAGCACGTGCAAGCCTTCCTGGCGTGCCTTCTGCTGCATCGCCACGTCGTCCAGCTTCACCGCCTCGAACACGTCGGTCGGACACACCTGCTGGCAACGCGGGCCTTTCCAGCCGTCGTCGAGCAGATGGGCGTCGAAGATCCAGGTCTGGGGAACCTGCTGCTCTTCGTTCCAGACGATGGCCCTGTAGGGGCAGGAGCGGACGATGTCCTTGCGGCCTTTGGCCTTCACCGGGTCGATCACGACGATGCCATCGGCGCGCTTGCTGATCGCGTCGCCGCCGACCTTCATGCACGGCGCATCGTCGCAGTGGTTGCACATCACCGGCAGGTAGGTCGTCTCGACCATCGGCGCCGCCCCCTGCACGCGCCGCAGGATGCGGATCGGTGCTTCGTCGGCGAGCGAGGCCGGCGCCGCATAGCCCGGATAGTCGTTGCCAACGTGTTCGTCCCGCTCGGCGAGCACGCAGTTGTAGCAGTTCTCGCAACGCCCCACATTGATGATCAGGTTCCACTTACTCATGGGCGACTCCCACCTCGGCGCGCAGGCGCTTGAACGCGTCGGCGCCTTGCCATTTTTCGATCTGCACCAGGCATGAGTTCGGACTCATGCTGCTGGTCCCCCGGGTTTGCGGCCGATCCGGGGTGAGGATGTTCAGGCAGCCGCCGATCTCCACCGTTTCTCCGGCCACTTCCAGCATCTGGAACTCGGCGCTCGCTTCATAGGACTTGACCACCCCCGGCACCACCAGAGCCGACACGTCGGCAGCGCAGATCACCGCGCCGCGGTCGTTGTAGATCTTGACCAGGTCGCGATGGGCGATACCTCGGGCAGCGGCGTCGCCAGGGCTGATGCGCAAGAGCCAGAAGTCATGGCCCAGGATGCGAGCACGATGATCCGCCACTCGACTGGTCACGCCGTTCTTGCCATCGCTGGAGGTGTGGAAGCTGTAGCGCGAATGGGTCGCGATCATCTGCAGCGGATACTTGCCAACCAGTTCGGTCGTGCCCAAGCCTTCCCAGGAGGGGATGTAACGGTTGAGCGCCGGCCGGTCGGGATTGTCCTTGGTGTGGCGTTTGAGCGTTTCGGGAACGAACTCCAGCTTGCCGCTGGGCGTCTGCAGGCCCTTGCCGAACTCTTCTGCCCACTGCGACGGCAGCGGAAACGGCTCCGGCAGATCCTTCTGACGGCCTTCGGCGAACCAGCGCATGTCCACCGGCGGGCGCAGTTCCGGTCTTTCCGGCGGCACGACGTAATAGCCCTTGCGACAGAACTCGCGCCAGGAGATGTGATCCGGCAGGTCGGAGGAGTCGAACACCCGCTTGACCCAATCGAGCTCACTGCAGCCTTCGGTGAATACGCCGCCCAAGCCCAGACGCTCGAGGATGGCCGCGAAGATGTCGTAGTCCGAACGCGACTCGCCCAGTGGCTCGATGCATTTGTGCTGCAGCGTCACGAGGCGGTGATTGACCAGGGTGTAGCCATGGTGGGCGTAACCGCCGGAATTGCACCATTCGCCGATGTCCCAGCGTTCGAGCTGGGTGCAGGCCGGCAGGATGATGTCGGCGAACTGGGCTTCACCCTCCATCCAGATGGACTGGTTGACCACGAATTCGATGCTGTCGTGGCGGTAGGCTTCGACCCAGCGGCCAGATTGCGTCACGGTGCTGAATGATGAACCGCCGTAGCGGTAGATCATGTGGATGGGCGAATAGCCCGCCATCGGATAGGTGAAGGGGGCGAACTGCGCCTCCTGCGACATGCCGTCCCACAGGTAGCCGGTGGCATGGCCATTGATGATGGCGTCGGGCAACTGCTGTCTGGGCACCAGTTGCTTGACCGGGTTCATGGTCAGGATGTGCGGCATGCGCTGGTAGTTGTTCACCGCGTTGCCGGTCCACATCAATTCGCCGGAGATGCCGCCGTCCGCGTAACCGGGGAAGTAGAAATGATGGTCCACCGGCGAGCCGATCTGCAGGCAGCCGAAATTGACGCCCGGTTTTCCCCAGCCCTGCATGGCCATCATCATGATCATGCAGCGCGCCCACTGCTGCCCGGTCGCGCCGCGACCGGCGCCGCCGAAGCCGGCGCCGGTCATGCCGGTCGCCAGATAGACCTTGCGGTTGCCCCACTTGCGAGCCAGGGCGCGCACGTCCTTGGCCGGCACGCCGGTCTCGCCTTCCTGCCATTCGGGCGTCTTGGCGATGCCGTCGGTTTCACCCAGCAGGTAGCGCTTCCACTCGTCGAACCCGGTGGTGCGTTTCGCGACGTAATCCGCGTCGTACAGGCCTTCGACGGCCCACACGTACATGATCGCCGTGGCCAGGGCGGCATCGGTCTGCGGGCGGATCGGAATCCAGCGCCCGCCGAGGAGCTGCGCGGTGGGGTTGTTGTGCGGATCAATATGGACGAACTCGATGCCGAGTTCCTTGGCCCAGAGCCGCCGGGTGGTGCCCTCGAAGCCCGCGTAGGCGCCGTTGGTACTCTCCGGATCGCAGGACCAGAAGACCATCATCTCGGCTTCCTTCAGGCAGTCCTCGACGGCGCCATAACCGGCCGGCACGCCGACACGCATGGAGTTGCCGAAGTGGTGCATGGCGCCCCAGTACCAGCCTTCCCAGCTATCCGGGTTGGCGGCGACGCGGGTGAAACCGATCAGGTTGGCGAAGCGCATCAGCGAGCTGAGGTAATAGCCGACATTGCCCCACTGGTGGTGGGACGACATCGGGAAGGTGATCGAGCCAGGGCCGTGGACGCGCTTCTGTCGATTGATTTCCTTGGCGACGATTCCGAGCGCCTCGTCCCAGCTGATGGGCACATAGCCTGACTTGCCGCGGTTCTGTGGGTTGCGTTCACCGTCCGGGTCGAAGTCGACCCGCTTCATCGGTTGCAGGATGCGCTTGTCCGAATAAACCAGGGATTTGAGCGACAGGGCATGCGGTGCCACCAGGGCGCGGCGTTTGGGACGGAAGGTCTTGCCGCGCGCCTGCAGTTCCCAGCTCGGGGCGTCCTTCTCATCCAGCTCCAACGGCGTAACACGCTGGATGCGCCCATCCTTCACATAGATGAACAGCGGGCCGCCATTGGTGCAGGTGGTGTAGCGCCGGGTGCCGTCGCGCATCGGCAGCCCCATCTCCAGCCCGACCGTCTGGCTGAGGTTGAGCGTCTGGGTGAACCACACCACCAGAGGGTCCGGCCCCTTGGCGACGACCTTGAAGTTCTTGGCGGCGTGGACGATCTCGCCCATATCCGGGTTGGGCGAGAGGAATTTCAGCGCCGTCGGCAGGTCCTTGAACAGCATGCTGACGTCCGCCTCTGCCGCCTTGCCAACACGCGAGAACACCTTACCGCCGCGAATTTCCAGGAATCGGCCGATGCTGCCGTCCTGAAGGCCAATGTAGACGGTACAGTTCCTCTGCTTGAGCCGGGCGCGGAATTGCGGATGCTTGCGGGCAGTGAAGCCGAGTACCTTCGGTAGGGCGAACAATATTGTTTTTAGAAGTAGTTTTTTCATTCAGGTTGCCAGTGGTGTTGGGGTTTCGAGGCACTGCAGCAGGACGACTTCTGGGCGCCGGTGCGTCCAGTTGCCGGGGCGGCTCCCTCCGTCCGGCGTTAGCCGTCCGCCCGCACAGGGCTCACAAGCCGGGAAAGGCCGGCTCCCTGGGTCGATTGTTTGAGAACGCATCACCTCCCGACGGGTTGAGGTCTATGGACCGGGTGTTTCGAGTGCCCACTAGGCTTCGCCAATCCATCGCCTGTAGCGTTTCGCCTGACGACGTGACTTCAGCTGGTTGCCGATCAAGGCCATGTGCGGCGATGTCCTTGGCCTTGCACGTTTCCCCTTGCTCAGCAACCCGAGTTGCTTCTTGACCACCGACGCCACGGCAAGCGATGCCAACGCCCTGCTCTTCCAGCGGACGACGATGGGTTCCACTTCGGTGTCTTGCCCCTCCTTCCACTGGCTTGGCAGGGTCGGTTCGCATCGCCCCTCGGCCGGGTGGCCCAGTCGATGTGTGAGCCAGAAACGCCAAAAGCTGAACACGCGTGTTCACTCAAGTCAATACACATGACCTCACAGACCGTCACAAGCCCCGCTGAAAAGCTCGTAAACCCAAGTAAAATGGGTTTATAACCATTTAAACTTGGCAAGCCAGATCCGACATTCAAAAACCTTGTTGACGAGAACAGAACACGCGTGTTCAATCAAACCCAAGCAAACGTGGAGAAATAGCGTGGAAGCCCTGAATCCCACACAGCGCCGCATTCATCAGGCCGCCTTTCGCCTGTTCGCTGCCAAAGGCACCTCCCAGGTGAACATCCTCGACCTTGCCCAAGAGGCGGGCGTCGCGCGCGGAACCATCTACAGCAACGTCGAGAGCATGGAGAGCCTGTTCGAGGCGGTCGCCAGCCAACTCGCCGGGGAGATGCACGAGCGCGTCAAGAAAAGCTTCAACACCCTCTCGGATCCGGCTCAACGCCTCGCCAGTGGCATACGACTCTTCATTCGTCGCGCACACGAGGATTCCCAGTGGGGCGCGTTCATCCATAAGTTCGCCATGAGCAATTCCGCGTTACGCGAGATGTTCACCAGCCAGGCGACTACGGATCTTCTGAGCGGACTGGCCAGTGGGCGCTACAAGTTCCAGCAGGAACAATTGCTCTCGGTCATAACACTGATATCGGGCAGCGTCCTGGGCTCGATTTTCCTGGTGCTGGAAGGGCACAAGACATGGCGCGAATCGGGCACTGACACGGCCGAATTCGTGCTCCGAGCGTTGGGTGTACCGCCAGAGGAGGCCCGTACGTTGGCGACAATGGAGTTGCCCGCCCTCCCCCCACTCGACTGATTTCGTAACCGACTCCATTCGACAACACCCCTGCAACTCAGGGGTGCGGGCCCGTATTTGCTCCAGAAAACCGGACAACAAGAACAATGAGCAGCAGAACTGAAATGCCCCGGCTGGCGACACCACAACCTGCCCGGCACCCCGCCCCCACGGTCAAGGCTCAACGCCTTGCTCACCTGATCTTCGAGCGTCCCGACCTTGATGAAGCGGCACGCTTCCTGACCGACTTCGGCCTGGTGGTCAGTCACCAGGATGCCGATACGCTCTATCTCCGTGCGGCCGCACCTTCGCCCTACTGCTACCGCATCCATCGCGCGGCGCAGGCACGCTTTCTCGGTTTCGGACTGGAGGTTAGCAACCTGGATGACCTGAACCGCCTGAGCCAGCTCAGCGGCGCCTCTTACCTCGAAGCGTGCAGGCATCCGGGTGGTGGAAAGCAGGTCAGGCTGGTTGACCCCTCCGGCTTCATCGTCGAGGCCATCTGCGGACAGGCACCTTGTGAACCTCTGCCCCATAGAGCCGCCCTGCCGCTCAATCTGGTGGAGCATCCGCGAGTCAACAGCACGCAGCGAGCGCCGGTAGCGCCGCCGGAAGTCCTCAAGCTCGGCCATGTCGTTGTGGAAGTGGCTGACTACCAGGCGACCTGCGCCTGGTACACGCAGCATTTGGGGTTCATTCCCAGCGACGTACAGGTGCTCCCGGATGGCTCGCCCATCGTCGCCTTCATGCGCCTGGACCTCGGTGAGACGCCCGCCGATCACCACACCCTCGCCATCGCCCAAGGCTTCATGGCGACCTACAGCCACAGCGCTTACGAGCTCGTGGATACCGATGCCGTGGGGATGGGGCAGCGCGTCTTGCGGGAGCGGGGCTGGCGTCACGCCTGGGGCATCGGCCGGCACATCCTGGGCAGCCAGATCTTCGACTACTGGCAAGACCCCTGGGGCGACAAGCACGAGCACTACTGCGACGGCGACATCTTCACCGCCACGGAACCCACTGGCGTTCATTTCGTCAGCCCGGAGGCCATGGCGCAGTGGGGGCAACGCATGCCCAAGAGTTTCACCAAGCCCAAGCTGGGCCTGGCCAATCTGCGCGCGCTGGTCCGCAACCTGCGACGCAGCCCGGACCTCACGCTGCGCAAGTTGCTGACCCTCATGCGGACGTTCGGATAGAGGTATCGCCATGTCGAGCAACTCAACCAGGTTAGGCCGGCGAAACGTGCTCAAAGCCGGCGCTTTGATCGCTGGCGGTTCACTGGTCTACCGCTTTGCCGGCCCAAGTTCAGAACAACACCACAGTCCTCGCGCCAACGAGCACGAGACAGACACTGCTCCAGGAGTGCCTTCAATGTCTGCTGTACATGTAGTCCGCTTTGAATATGAGAACGGTATCCACTGGGGCGTGATACGCCAGGGCCGCATCACGGTCGTCCCCGGTACCTTTGAAACCACCGGTGACTTCATTCGACAGAACCGTATCGAGGACCTCGCTCAAGTGAGAGGTACCGAGCTGGATGAGGGCGCGGTGAAACTCCTGTCGCCGCTGACCCGCAACCAGCAGTTCGTCTGCCAGGGCGCCAACTACCGCCAGCACATGATCGAGTCGGGCATGGACCCTGACGCGAAGAAGTACAACATGATCTTCACCAAGGCGACGAGTTGCCTGGTGGCGGCGGACAGCGACCTGATCAAGCCGCGCAACGTGCGCTTCCTGGACTACGAGATCGAACTGGGGCTGGTGATGAAGCGCGCGATCAACGGCGCCGTCGCCGTCACCGACGCCAACCTGCATGAGTTCATCGCCGGCGTCGTCATCGTCAACGACTACTCGGCCCGCGACATCCAGATTCCCCAGATGCAGTTCTACAAGGGCAAGAGCTTCCGCACCTTCGGCCCGGTCGGCCCCTACCTCTGCCTGCTGGATGCCAAGGACATGCATTACCTGAAGGACCTGCAGCTGCGCCTGACGGTCAATGGCCAGGTGCGTCAGAGCGACAGCACGGCCAACCTGGTCTACGGCCCTGCAGAAACCCTGACCGAACTCTCATCCGTACAAGATCTCGACGCCGGCGACCTGATCGCCACCGGCACGCCGGCGGGCTGCGCACTGTCGATCCCCTCCCCCGCCAAACAACGCATCGCGGCCCTGCTGCCGGAAGCCACCAAATGGCAAATGTTCCTCAAGGCCCAGGAGAGCCGGCCGCAATACCTCAAGCCTGGCGACGTGGTCGAGGCGCGCATTCGCAGCGCCGATGGCGTGATCGACCTGGGTGTGCAACGTAACCGCGTCGTGGAGGAAGCCTGATGACCGTGCAGTGCCTGAACGACATCAAGGAGCTCGAGCGGGTCCCCCTATCGGAACGCGGCCTGGCTTCCAGTACTTATGAAGCGTTGAAACGCACGGCCGAGCGCACACCCGACGCGCCCGCGTTGAGCTTCTTCGCCGACGCCACCGCTTTCAGGAACACCCACGACTGGAGCTATTCCGAGCTTTTCGCGGATATCACCCGCGCAGCGAACGCCTTCCACGACCTGGGTATTAGGCCCGGCGAAGTCATCGCCTTCATCCTGCCCAACCTGCCAGAGACCCACTTCACCATCTGGGGCGGCGAGGCGGCCGGCATCGTGATGGCGATCAACCCGCTGCTGGAGGCCGGGCAGACCGCCAGCCTGCTGCAGGCCGCCAAGGCATCCGTAGTGGTGACCCTGGCGCCGACGCCGGGTAGCGACCTGTGGCCCAAACTGGCCTCGCAACTGGATCGGCTCCCAGAGGTCCGGAACATCGTCTGGGTCGGCATGGAGCCCTATGTCAGCAAGGCTCAAGGCGAAGCCCTCCGCTCCCTGGCAGAGAAAGAGCGTGAATTGCGCAAGGGCACCGCGATACATGATCTGCGCGCGCTGATGGACGCACAGCCCGGCACGCACCTCAAGAGCGGTCGGCAAATCCGCCCGGAGGAGCGCTCCTCGTTCTTCAGCACCGGCGGCACGACCGGACTGCCCAAGATCGCCACCCGCACTCATGGTTCCGAAGTGTTCAACGCCTGGGCCATGGCCGCCCATATGGCACCGCGCGACGGCGGCCAGGTCATTTTTTGTGGGCTGCCGCTGTTCCATGTAAACGGGCAACTGGTAACAGGCTTGATGCCCTGGACCCAGGGCGACCACGTGATTCTCGGCACGCCGCAAGGCTACCGCGGCGAGGGCGTGATCGCGCGCTTCTGGGAGATGGTGGAACACTTCGGCATCAACTTCTTCTCCGGCGTTCCCACCGTCTATGCAGCGCTCCTGCAGACCGGACTCGAGGGCCGCGACCTCTCCAGCCTGCGCTATGCGCTCTGTGGTGCCGCACCACTGCCGGTGGAGCTGTTCCGAGAGTTCGAACAGCAGACCGGAGTGAAGATTCTCGAAGGCTACGGCCTCACCGAAGGCGCCTGCGTGTCCTCGGTCAACCCGCCCCATGGCGAACGCCACGTTGGGTCCATCGGGATACGGATCGCCTACCAGGGTATGCGCGCCGTCGTGCTCGATGACGCAGGCGCCTACCTGCGCGACGCCAACGCGGATGAGATCGGCCTGATCACCATCAGCGGCCCGAACCTGTTCGACGGCTATCTGGAAGAGAGCCATAACCGCGGCGTGTGGATCGATATCAACGGCCAGCGCTGGCTGAATACCGGTGATCTGGGGCGCCAGGACGAGCAGGGCTACTTCTGGCTGACCGGGCGCAAGAAGGAGCTGATCATTCGCGGCGGCCACAACATCGATCCCAAGCAGATCGAGGAGGCCCTGCAGGCCCACCCGGCGGTCGCCATGGCCGCGGCAGTGGGCAGCCCGGACGCCTACTCGGGCGAGGTTCCCGTGGCCTATGTCCAACTGCGCCAGGGGCAGGCTTGCACGGTGGAAGAACTACAGGAGTTCGCCAACCTCAACATCAGCGAGCGCGCCGCCGTGCCCAAGCGCATCGAGGTACTCGAGGCGCTGCCACTGACTGCCGTGGGCAAGATTTTCAAGCCCGCCTTGCAGCAGCAGGAAATTGCCCGAGTGGTCCTTCAGGAAGTCGAACCCCTGGGGCTATCGGGCATCACGGTGGAGGTCGTTCAGGACAGTCGTCGTGGATTGGTCGCCTGCATCCGAGGCTGCACCAGCCGGGAAACCTTGGCCTCTCGTCTTGGGCGCTACAGCTTTCAAGTCGAGTGGCTGCCATCAATCGCATCGACCTCCACGCTCGGTCATTCCCCTAGCCAGTAGCGTTACCAAAGTCGACGCAGAGCTTATGCGATCCCGTCCATTCCACCTTTAGCGCCGGAGTCAGTACCGCAAATCCCAGTCGAGCAGCGTGCAAAACAACAACAAGAGGTAATGAGCATGAGCAACACGCGATTTCCCTGGCGGCGCGCCCGCCTACCCCTGGCCATCGCCCTGGCCGGCGGCCTGGCAACGCCAGCGTTCGGCCTGAACTTCAACCTCGGTGAGATCGAGGGGCAATTCGACTCGTCGCTCAGCGTCGGCGCCAGCTGGGCCATGCGTGGCGCCGACCCCGAACTGATCGGTGCCACCAACGGCGGCAAGGGCGATGCCAGCGTCACGGATGACGGCCGACTGAACTTTAAGAAAGGGGAAACCTTCTCGAAGATTTTCAAGGGCATCCACGACCTGGAGCTGAAGTACGGCGAGACCGGGCTCTTCGTGCGTGGCAAGTACTGGTACGACTTCGAGTTGAAGGACGAGAGCCGCCTGTTCAAGGACATCGACGACAGCGGCCGCAAGGAAGGCGCCAAGTCTTCCGGCGCCGAGCTGCTGGATGCCTTCGTCTATCACAACTACGTGATCGGCGAACTACCCGGCGTCGTGCGCTTGGGCAAGCAGGTGGTCAGCTGGGGCGAGAGCACCTTTATCCAGGGCGGGATCAACAGCATCAACCCGGTGGACGTGTCTGCCTTCCGCCGTCCCGGTGCCGAGATCAAGGAAGGCCTGATCCCGGTCAATATGTTCTACCTGTCGCAGAACCTGACCGAGAACCTGACGGCCGAAGCCTTCTACCAGTTGGATTGGCAGCAGACGGTGGTGGACAACTGCGGCACCTTCTTCTCGCAAAGCGATTTCGTCGCCGATGGATGCCAGCCCCTTACGGTTGGCCCGAATCTCAGTGCCAACCCGCTGGCCCAAGCTGCCCTGAGTCCCTTCGGCATCAGGCTGGGCGCGGAAGGCATCGAGGTACCGCGCGCTGCCGATGACGATGCGCGCGATGGCGGCCAATGGGGCGCCGCCCTGCGCTGGTTCGTGCCCAGCCTGGATACCGAATTCGGCGCCTACTTCCTCAACTATCACAGCCGTCAGCCCTACGTCAGTTCGATCGCCAGCCCGAACGTCGCCGACCTGTCCTCCGTCCCGCAGCTCTGCGCCAACGTCGGCATCACCGACCCCGCGGTCTGTGCCGGCGTCGCCGGGTCCGCTATTGGCCAGCAGTTGATCGGCGCCTATCGCCTCGGCACCGCGCAGTACCAGGTGACCTACCCGGAGGATATCCGCCTCTATGGCCTGAGCTTCGCCACCACCCTGCCGACCGGCACCGCCCTCTCCGGGGAAATCAGCTACCGGCCCAACCTGCCACTGCAACTCAACGGCAACGATCAGGTCCTCGCCGGCACGGGCGTAACCGCCTTCTCGCCGCTGCTCTCCTCGGGGGCTTATCAGGCGACAAACAATGGGCTGGTGCAGGGTTATCAACGCAAACCCGTGACCCAGGCTCAGATCACCGCCGTGCACTTCTTCGATCAAGTCATGGGCGCTGACCGCCTGACCCTGGTCGGCGAGATCGGCATGGTGCATGTCGGTGATCTGGAAGGCCGAGGCGGCCTGCGCTATGGCCGCGATGCGGTGTTCGGCCAAGGCGAGCTGCTCCCGGACAACAACCTGTGCCTCACCAGCTCTGCCACGCCGCAGAACTGCAACGACAAGGGTTTCCTCACCACCACCTCCTGGGGCTATCGCGCTCGCGCGATCTGGGAATACACCGACCTGATTCCGGCGGTAACCCTCAAGCCGAACCTGGCCTGGTCCCACGATGTTGATGGTTATGGTCCTGAGCCGGGCTTCAACGAAGGCAGCAAGGCCATCAGCCTGGGCGTGGATGCCGAGTACCGCAATACCTACAACGCCAGCCTGTCGTACACCGATTTCTTCGGCGGCGATTACAACACCAACGTCGATCGCGATTTCATCGCGCTCAGCGTCGGCTTGTCCTTCTGAGCAGGAGAGCAGACCATGAAATTCTTGATCCACAGCACAACCCTGAGTCTCTCCCTGGTGGCCGGCGCGGCGCTGGCCGCCGTCCCCCCGGAACAAGCCGCCCAGCTCGGCAAGACCCTGACCCCGCTCGGCGCAGAGCAAGCGGGCAATGCCGACGGCAGCATTCCGGCCTGGACTGGCGGCCTCGGCAAGGACAGTGGCAAGCAGAACGCCCAAGGCTTTCTCGACGACCCCTTCGCCAGTGAACAGCCGCTCTTCACCATCACTGCACAGAACGCGGAGCAATATAAGGACAAGCTGAGCCCCGGCCAGTTGGCCATGTTCAAGCGCTATCCCGACTCGTATCGGCTGCCGGTCTACCCCAGCCACCGCAGCGTCGCACTCCCGAACTCCGTCTACGCCGCAGCACGGTCCAACGCACAGAACACCCAGCTCGTGGCAGGTGGCAATGGCCTGACCAACTTCCAGACCGCCTACCCCTTCCCCATCCCGCAGAATGGCCAGGAAGTCGTCTGGAACCACCTCACTCGCTACCGCGGCGGCAGCATGAAACGCACCAGCGCGCAGGCTACGCCGGAGAAAAGCGGTGCCTTCACGCCGGTGACATTCAAGATGGAGTTTACCTACCGCGATCAGCTAAAGGACTTCGATCCGGCCAATCCGGGCAATGTGCTGTTCTACTACAAGGAGGAGGTCGTATCCCCCGCGCGCCTGGCCGGTAGTGTATTGCTGGTTCACGAAACCCTCGACCAGGTGAAGGAACCGCGTCTGGCCTGGCTCTACAACGCGGGCCAGCGCCGCGTACGACGTGCCCCCCAGGTGGCCTATGACGGCCCCTACCCTGCTTCCGAGGGCCTGCGCGTCGGCGACAACTTCGACATGTACAACGGCGCGCAAGACCGCTACGACTGGAAGCTGGTCGGCAAGCGTGAACTGTACACCCCCTACAACAGCTTCAAGCTGGACTCTCCCAAGCTGAAATACGATGACATCGTGAAGGCCGGGCACCTCAACCCGGAGTTCACCCGTTACGAACTGCACCGGGTCTGGGAAGTGGAGGCCACCCTGAAGCCGGGCGAGCGGCATGTCTATGCCAAGCGCGCGTTCTTTATCGACGAGGACTCCTGGCAGATCGTCCTGGCCGACCACTACGACGCGCGCGGCACCCTCTGGCGGGTCGGCGAAGGCCATCTGCAGCCCTACTACAACGTCCAGGTGCCCTGGCTGGCCGTGGAAACCCTGCATGACCTGCTGAATGGTCGCTACATCGTTTCGGGCCTGAAAAACGAGGAAAGTAAGGGTGTCGAGTTCGGGGGCAAAGCCCTTGCCGCCGACTACACCCCCGCCGCCCTGCGCAATGCCGGGGTCCGTTGAAAAACTTCACTAGTTGAAGGCCACAAGCCCGAGACCTGGGCCGCCACCACGACTGGCGGCCTTTTACGTGCCATTTACCAACTCAGTCGCCTTCAAGTACGGGCAATCAGGGAATTAAGCACAACTAAGGAACACTCCAACTGACACTGAAAAGTGCTCGGAAAAGCAAGTCATTGCCTAAAAGCTTGGTCAGCGTTAAACAAACTAGTACAAAAAAGATATGAAAGATGAAAACCAATAGCTGTGCAACTCGATACACTTCCAATTCCCTGGATAAATCTCTGTTGACCAGGCTCACCTTTGCCACTGCCCTGTTCAGCCTTTCAACGACCGCAAGTGCCAATGGCATTGCACTTAACGAGCAGAGCGCCAGCAGCGCTGGAACCGCTTATGCCGGAAGATCGTCATCTGCATTGGATGCCAGCACCATTTATGGAAATCCTGCCGGCCTGACCAAACTGAAACGCAGGCAGGTCAGTGGAGGAGCAGCCTTGATATCGGTCAGCAACGATATCAGCGATGCAAGCAGCAGTACTCCAGGGACAAATAAGGGAGACTCGGTCCCCATTGGAGTCATGCCCTTCGGCTATATTTCCATGCCACTTGATGAGCGCATCTCGATCGGCCTGGGCTTTTATGCTCCAAGTGGTCTCATCAATGACTACGAGAGCACCTTCCAGGGTCGTCACTACGGCTCTTATAGCGAGACCAGGGAAATGACCCTGCAACCGACGATTGCCTACCGGGTCAATGACTTTTTTTCCATAGGTGCCGGCCTGACCCTGAACCGCTTCGATGCGGAGCTTCAAAGTAATCTGGCCACCGGCAACCTGAACAACGGTACGGAGACGCTGGTCACCATCAAGGGCGACGACACGGCACTTGGCTACAACATCGGGCTCTTGGTTGATTTGAGCGACGCAACCACCTGGGGAATTACCTATCACTCCAAACGGAGCTATGAGCTAAAAGGACATACCACGGTTTCCGATTCGCCGGCTTTTCTCTCCCTTGACGGAAACTACGCCGCCACGATTGATCTCGAAATGCCCGAATCAGTGGATACTTCGATTACTCATCGATTCAATAGCCGCTGGACCGGATACCTGGGTGCCACCTGGACTCGCTGGAGCCGACTCCAGAAGTTTGAAGCCATCAATAGCAATGTTTCCCCCATCGGCCAAAGTGTAGGGTTGAATCGAGTCGGTGAGACACTGAACTGGCATGACACCTGGACCACTGCAGTTGGAGTTTCCTATCAGCTTAATCCGCAGTGGGTATTGAGAGCCGGTTACGCATATGACCCTTCCCCTGTTCGCAATGCCGACCGCAGCGTGCGAATCCCTGTCGGCAATCGAAAAGCGGTGACAATCGGCGCAGGCTATTCGCCAAGCCCCGATTTGACGGTCGATTTTGCCTACGGCTATCTCTGGGACTCCGAGGCTTCTGTGAAACAACCTGGAGACACTGCACTTCAGCCGGCGTATAGCGCGAACTTCAAGAATAGAGCCAATGGTTTGGCCATACAGTTCACATACAACTTCTAAAAGGCGGTTCTGCCCGTAATTTCTCACCCGTGCCGGAACCTGTCGCCGTTAGATAATAGGGGTTCATTATGACTGTGCTGCAAAGCTCCCACATGCAATTGTCTCCCGGCGAGCGCGCCTGGCTGCCCCGGTTCGGCAAAACCGGCAAGCTGGCCATGGGCTGGTCCTGTTGGCTCAGTTCATTGATCCGGATCAGCATCCGCGCGCGATAAGCCACCCAGCATAATGGCACATTGACATCAACCATTCACAAAACGCCATGAAACCCGTGCAACCCTACCTGATCCTTGCCAGCAACGACCCCAACACGGCCTGTCAGGCCAGCACCCTGCTGAACCACAGCGAGTTGGACTGCACCCTCATCAGTAAGAGCGAAGACTGCCGACAGATGCCCCTCTGCCGCTGGATCGGCGATGCTCCACTGAATCAGCCAGGGCGTATCCAGGCCCTGCTGGGTGAAACTGTGGAAACCCTGGAGCGCACGCGCCATGCCTTCAAGTCCCCGGATCTAGCACAGCTACGCAAGCGCCTGCAGAAAGCTATCAGGGAGTTGTCGGAACCGCTTGACTGATGTAAAACCAGCCCGTGCAAGGTTCCGCGATAGCGGAAGCCGGCTTTGCCGGGCAGGACGCAAGGGCCTGCAAGACAGAGCACCGTGAGCGTGAGTTCTCTCGAGGATTCCCGGTCACGGTGCTTTTTTTATGCCCGGAATCTACGAAAGGAAGAGACATGGACCTTGGGCAGCGTTTAGAAAAAATGCTCGACCGGATCGGCCTGTCACGCGAGGAAATCGACACTCGTCGCCACTACCTGGAGTGGAGCGAGGCGGACGCCGCCCGCCTGGGCGAACGGGCGACAGGCGTGGACGGCTGCCACCGGACCTTCATCGAACGCCTCTACGACCACCTGAACGAGTTCGAATCCATCGCCGGCATCCTCCACGAGCCTGCCACCCTGCAGCGCCTCAAACACAGCCAGCTAGACTACTACCAGCGCCTCTGGAACGGCTCCTACGACCACGACTACGTGCTCAACCGCCTGCGCGTGGGGCTGGTGCACCAGCATGTCGGCGTAGACCTCAAGTGGTACCTGGGCGCCTACCGCCTCTACCTCGACCACATGCTCGACGCGCTGCTCGAGCCGGGCGAGGCCCGCGACACCTACGCCAGCCTGCTCAAGGCGGTGTTCTTCGACATGGCGCTGGCCATCGACACCTACGCCTGCGCCCAGCGCCAGGCCCTGGAGGACAGCGAGGCGCGTTTCGCCCGTGCCCTGCGCGGTGCCAACGACGGCTTCTGGGACTGGGACCTGGAACAGGACCGGCTGTATTTCTCGGAACGCTGGGCAACCATGCTCGGCCTCAGCCGCGACAGCCTGGGCGAGGGCAGCCCCAGCTGGTTCGCCCGGGTCCACCCGGACGACTTGCCCGGCCTGCGCAAGGCGATAGACACCCACGTGCGCGGCGAAACGCCATGGCTGAACCACGAGTACCGCATCTGCCAGCGCGACGGCAGCTACCTCTGGGTGCTGGTGCGCGGGGTGGCCGAGGACGGCCGCATGGCCGGCTCGCAGACCGACATCAGCCAGCGCAAGGCTTACGAGCAGCAACTGCGCCACACTGCGCGCCAGGACCCATTGACCGGCCTGGCCAACCGGCTGCGTCTCGACGAACTGCTGCAGCAGGCCCTGCAGCGCCGCAAGCGGCCCGGCACGCGGGAAGCCGCGCTGCTGTTCATCGATCTCGACCGCTTCAAGCTAATCAATGACAGCTTCGGCCACGCCATGGGCGACCGGGTGCTGATGGCGGTGACCCAGCGCCTGTCGCGCTGCCTGCGACCGGGGGACCACCTCGTGCGCTTCGGCGGCGACGAATTCGTCGTCCTACTCGATGACCTGGCGTGCCTGGCCGACGCCGAGCAGGTCGCCCAGCGCATGCTCGACAGCCTGCACCAGCCTCTGCACCTGGACGAACACCACCTGGCGGTCAGCGCCAGCATCGGCATCACCGGGCTACTCGCCGAAGGCCAGGCGGTGGACACCCTACAGGCAGCCGACCTGGCCCTGTACCGCGCCAAGGAAGCCGGCAAGGCGCAGTTCGCCCGCTACAGCGTCGAACTCCAGGCAGACGCGCAGAAACGCCTGGAGTTGCTCAACGCTCTGGCCCAAGCCCTGACGCGCAAGGAATTCGAGCTGCATTACCAGCCCATCTGCCGCATCGACGGGCTGCGCCCCCTGGTCACCGCGGTGGAGGCTCTGCTGCGCTGGCGGCGCGGCGGCCGTTTGGAGTCGCCGCTGCAGTTCATCCCGGCGCTGGAGGAATCCGGCGAGATCGTCGCCGTTGGCGACTGGGTACTGCGCGAGGCCTGTCGGCAGACCCGCGAGTGGCAGCTGGGCGGGCAGCCGGAACTGCGCTGCTCGGTGAACCTGTCCAGCCGCCAGTTGCTGCAGCCGGGCTTCGCCCAGCGGGTCGCGGCGATCCTCCGCGAGAGCGGTCTGGCGCCCAGCAGCCTGGTGCTGGAAATCACCGAGAGCCTATTGATGCAGGACAGCGCCGAAACCCTGGCCTGCCTGCGTGAGCTCGCGGTACTCGGGGTGCGCCTGGCCCTGGACGACTTCGGCACCGGTTATTCGTCCCTCGGCTATCTCAAGCGCTTCCCGCTGCAGATCCTCAAAGTGGACCGCAGCTTCATTGGTGGCGTACCAGACGACCCGGAACTGAACGCCATTTCTCGCGCCATCATCGGCCTGGGCTGCAGCCTCGGCCTGGAAGTCGTGGCCGAGGGCGTGGAAAACCCAGCGCACCTGGATTTCCTCCAGGGCGAGGGCTGTCGCTACGCCCAGGGTTTCTGGTTCAGCCGGCCGCGCCCGCCGGAGGGTCTGGAACCCCTGCTGCGCGGCAAAGAAGATTTCGAGGGTGAAGTTTGCCTTCCGGCCAGCGCCGGATGGGCCCACGGGAGCAAACAGGGAATCAGCCAATGAAAATCAACTTGCCAGTCAGCGGTCAGGCGGTCGAGTTCGACGCCAACGCCAATATCCTCTCCACCACCGATCTCAAGGGCGTCATCACCCACGTTAACCCCGACTTCCTAGCCATCAGCGGCTTCGACCGGGACGACCTGCTCGGCCGCAGCCATAACCTGGTGCGCCATCCGGACATGCCGCAGGCGGCATTCGCCGACCTCTGGCAGACCCTCAAGAGAGGCCACAGCTGGATGGGCCTGGTGAAGAACCGCTGCAAGAACGGCGACCACTACTGGGTCAGCGCCTATGTCACGCCGGTGCTGCGCGAGGGCAAGGTGGTGGAGTACCAGTCGGTGCGCACCCGCCCGGAGTCGGCCCAGGTCGCCGCCGCCGAATGGCTCTACGGCGAGCTTCGCGAAGGCCGCGCGCCGCGCGCCCTGAGGCGTCCTATTCTGGGCCTGCGTGCGCGCCTGCTGGCCGGCTGTACCGCCGCCTGCCTGCTTGCAGCAGTCCTGGCAGCGAGCCTGCATGGCCAGTGGCACCATGCCTGGCTACCGTCGGCCGTGGCCGGCCTCGGGCTCTGCGCCGCCTGGGTCCACTGGCAGTTGCGGCCCCTCGCGGCGCTGCTGGGCAAAGCCAGGGCGATCGCCGATAACCCCGTTAGCCAACTGCTCTACTGCGGCCGCAGCGACGAATTCGGCGAGCTGGCCTTCGCCCTGCGCATGCTGGAGGCCGAGGCGGGCGCCGTAGTCGGGCGTATCAGCGAGTCCGCACGGCAACTGGCCGAGCATGCTGGAGACCTCGCTGCCTCAGTAGCCAGCAGCAGCCAGGCCACGCGCCAGCAGCAGAGCGATACCGAGCAGGTAGCCAGCGCCATCGAGCAGATGGCCTCAAGCGTCCAGGAAGTGGCGCGCAGCGCCCAGCAGAGTGCCAACGCCGCCGACCAGACAGACGCTGCGGCCAGCCTCGGCTGCGAGGATGTGGACGCCACCCGCTCGCACATCGCCGGCCTCGAGGCAAAAGTGCAACAGGCCAGCCAGGCAGTGGAGGCGCTGCAGGGGCATAGCGGCGACATCAGTCAGGTGCTGGCGGTGATCCGCGGCGTCGCCGAGCAGACCAACCTGCTGGCCCTGAACGCCGCCATCGAGGCCGCCCGCGCTGGCGATGCCGGTCGCGGCTTCGCCGTGGTTGCCGACGAGGTACGCGCCCTGGCCTCGCGCACCCAGCGTTCCACCGAGGAGATTCACGCGCTGATCGACAATCTCCAGCAAGGCGCCGACCAGGCCGTGACGGCGATGCAGCAGAGCTGCCAGCAGGCGACCGCGAGCCTGCATCAGGCGTTGCGCGCCAGCGACTCACTGGCGCGGATCAAAGGCCAGGTCAGCGAAATCAGCGGCATGAGCCTGCAGATCGCCAGCGCGGTGGAAGAGCAGAGCGCCGCCAGCGAGGAGATCCAGCGCAGCCTGGCGAGCATCCGCAACGCCGCCGACAGCAATGCCGAGAGCGGCGGCCGCAGCCAGCACAGCGCGCACCGGGTGGACGAGCTGGCGAAGGGCCTGCGGGAGTTGGTGCAGCAGTTCTGGGACCGCCAACGCAGGCACGGCTGAGGCACTGCCAGCCCGCCAACCCGCCCACCGGGCTACCGTCAGTGTTGCCCAGGTTCCGCGATGAGCTGGCGCTTGCCAGCCATACCCCGGCTGTTGGCGCTCAGTTTCCCTTCGCGCCCGCCTACGGCACTGGGCACGCTCTCAGTGCCCTGTTTTCGCGTGTACCAGGGGCGCTGTATGCGCAGCACCAGCTGGTCGATCTGTGGCACCAGCAGGTTGGCGGCTAGCACGGCGAAGCAGAGACCGTCGACATAAAGCCCGAATTCGCGAATCAACTCGGTCAGCACGCCAATGGCCGCGCCGAAGAGGATGCGACCGGCAGGTGTATCGGGACTGGTGACTGGATCGGTGGCGATGAAAAAAGCGGTGAACAGTAAGCCGCCGAGGCTGAGGCTGTACAGGCTTTCCTGTGGGCTATGGCCGGCTGCCAGGCACAGCAATACCGTGCTGGCGAGCATCGCCAGCGGAATCTCGATTCGGATCACCCGCAGGACAGCCAGTACTAAACCGCCGGCAATATAGCCGTACCCCGACAGGTTTGGGGTGATCGGTGTGAACTGGTCCCGAGCCAGCTGAGTGGCGCCAGCGAACGCATCGAGGTTGAGGGGGGGCGCCAGTTGTAACTGTTGTAGGAGAACCGCCTTGGCGTCCAGGCCGAGGGTCCAGGGGGCATAGTTCGATGGCGCGGGGTACAACTGCTGGTAGAAGCAAATGGCGATGATCCCGAGGCCGACCATGGCGGGGTTGAGACGGTTGCGGCCAAGGCCTCCGCTGCCGTGTTTACACAGTGCGAGAGCGGCAAAACTGGCCAGGGCGATCATCCACAGCGGCACCATCAGCGGCAGTGCCCGAGCCAGTATCAGGCCGAGCACCAGCCAGCTCAGGTCGCTCAACCCCGCGCGCACATCAAGTCCGCGCAGGCGCAGCAGTCCGGCTTCAAAGCCCAAGGCCAGCAGCACGCACCAGAGGGTCTGCAACCAGACCACGACGCCGAATTGCCAGGCGTACAGTGCAGTGCCCGGCATCAGACACAGGCTGACCAGCAACATCACCGTGCGGAGTCGGAGCGGAGTGGGACGGCGAATCAGGCTCATGGACGCAACTCCGTCTTGCTCTGGCGGAAGCGCTCGCGCAGCGGCAGATGGCTCGGACAGGTGCTGCTGCAGCTGCCGCATTCGATACAGGCATCCAGTCGCAGCGCCTGCAAGCTGGCCTTGTCGAGGCGTTCGGCAGCAGCGTAGAGATCCAGCGGCCTGAGGGACATCGGGCAGACATCCACGCAGCGTGTGCAGCGGATGCAACTGCCCGCGGGCTGGGTCGCTGGCAGGTAGCGCTCGGCACCGAAGATCAGGCAGCTACTGGTCTTGCTGATGACGGCAGCAGCGTCTGGTAGCGGCTGCCCCATCATCGGGCCGCCGACCTGGGTCAACTGGCCTTCGGGGTCTGCACCGGCAACCGCGCGCAATGCGCTGACCGGGTAACCCACCGGCACCTCGACATTACCGGCGCGCTCACAGGCCCCGGTTAGTGTCAGAACGCGTGATATCAGCGGTTCGGCGTGGAAGATGGCCCGTCCCAGTGCATGGAGTGTCGCGACATTCAGCGCCAGTACTCCAATCTCGGCGGGCCGAGCCCCCGGCGCCAGGTTCCGGCCACTCAGGCTCTTGATCATCAGCGGCTGGCCCCCTGCCGGGTAACGCTCAGGTAGCGGGCAGATCTCGACTTGGGTGCGCGCCTGGCGAGCGGCTGCAAGTAACGAGGCCATTGCCTCGGGTTTGTTGGTTTCGATACCGAAGCGGGTCAACGTTATTCCCAGTAGATCGGCGAGATAATCGGCGGCCTCGATCAACGCCTCGGCGCGTTCGCGCATGAGACGGTCATCGCAGGTCAGGAAGGGCTCGCATTCGGCACCGTTGATCAGCAGCAGGTCTGGGTGCTGGGCGCCGGCCAGCTTGAGGGCCGTAGGGAAACCCGCCCCACCCAGGCCAACTATGCCCATCTGCAAGGCCCGTTCGACCAGTGCCTCGGGCGTTTGCGGTGCCCCTATCTCCGGGCGCTCGATCCACTCATCCAGACCATCTGCGTTCAGAATGACGGCCATCACCGGCTCGGCCGAGTCAGCCGCGAAGGCGAAGCCGATCTGTTCCACGGTACCGGACGTGCTGGCATGCACCCAAGGGGTGTTGTGATCGCCGATTCCGATCACCTCGCCCTTGCGCACATGTTGTCCCTGCTGCACGAAAGGCTGGGCGCATCGACGCCCTCGCCCGAGCGGGATTGCCAGCTGTACGTCTCCGATTGCCACGGGGACGATTGGCTCGGCGTTGGATAATTCCTTGTAGCCTCTGAGTTTCAGCCCTCCATGCCAGCTGCGGTGTGAGGGTGAGGCGATGGCAAGCAGGCGGCGCCAGAAGGTTTTCTGTTGCGGCTGACGTTGGGCCTGGACGAGGCGCGGCAAGCGCTCGATGCTCTGCAACGATTGGCTAGACATTTTCTGCCCTCCAATTTTTTTGGACATGAAACGCCCCTGCGCGCCAATGCGCATAAGGGGTTATCGCTTCCGGGGTCTTTGAGGGAAAAGCGAGGCGGGGCACTCGATCACTCACGGGACTCAGAGTGCCGAACGGGCGATCTGTTCAGTTTTTAACCAAAAACCTGACAAATGGTAGGCCTATTGCCGACCTGCGATACGGCCCACCGGGGCGCTGCGAAGTGTGGCCGGCAGCGGCTGCGGTGCGCCCCTGCGGGCTATGCCGGAGTAGAGAAACGCGAAGAACATGCAAGGCGCCAGGTCATCTGGCAGGTCGCAGCCCGGCGCAGTACGGTCAAGCAGTTGGACGAACGCAGCGCACCGTAAAAGGCCAGGCGCACGATCAAGAAGGCCAAGGCGCAGGTACGGGCGAAGGTCGAGCATCGTTTCGGGTGATCAAACGCCAGTTCGGCTACATGAAGGTGCGCTTCCGTGTCTTTGCCAAGAACACTGCACATCTCATGACGCTGTTCGCCCGTTCAAACCTGCGGATGGCGCGCCGACATGTGCTGCCTAATCGTCGGTATCCAGCCTGCCGGCACCGGTCAACGAATGCTCGTAGTGCTCTTTGAATGTCTCGGCAGCCACGATTGCTTTGCACTGGAGCTCCCAGTAGTCGACCCTTACATCGTCATCGCTCAGGTCTGGTCCAGAACTGAGGAAATCCGCAACTGCGTTGAACGCATTCCCTGCGTCGCGCGCGAGCCTGTCGGCTTTCTGCCAATAGGTTTCCGCCATGCTCTAATCCTCCAGGGTAGGGACAAGAGAGTTAGGCACAGCATCATGAAGCACGCCACCTGATCGGTAAGGCGTTTAGCCCTCCAGCATCCGGGCGTGCTCTTCAGCCCAACGGTGAAGAACCTCTTCCGGGATGCAGTGGGGCGCCTCTACGCGCGCTTTCCACTTCTCTGCGAAAGAGATGGCTGAGGCTTGGTCCTTGAACGACACCGCCATTCCGCAGGCTTCCACTTGCCATGCATCTCGTCCCTGGTCGTCGAGCCGCTGAACCGCGATGTGCATAGACAACCTCCAAAGTGAAAGGCCAATCAGCCTCATGAGCCGAGTCAAATGGCAGGCAAAAAAAAGCCAAGCACATGGGCTGACTACTACAAACAAACTATAAGCACGTTAAAGCACTGTCGCAGTTTTCTGGGTGTTACTGACTCTCGGCGACAGGCGTATGCGGATCGCAGGAAGGCGATCAAGCTCGCGTTATCCAAGCGGTTGACCGAGCACGTGCAGCGCAATCTGGACGAAGACCAGTTGCAGCGCCCGCCCCACGTGATCGGCTAGCAG
>NZ_JASATC010000041.1:0-50524 GCF_038440135.1 Pseudomonas sp. OTU5201
TGCATTGCCCGTAGCAGCGGGCTTGCCAGCTAATGGCGGCGTTTCGCTGCCAAGCCAGCTCCTACAAGCCTCTTGGCCGAATGGGAAAACGCTCGCAACAGCTAACGCAGACATAGCCAATGAATTCGCCCCTACAGGAGAGCTGCCCGGCTCAACAAGCCTCGATAGAACCCCAGCTCCGCCTCCAGGGCGTGGGCAAGGTTCTCAGCCCGGCGAAAACCGTGTTGTTCTTCGGGATAGACATGGCAATCCGCCTGCCGCCCGGCCGCGCGTAGCAACGTGACCATGGCAGCGGTCTGCTCCGGCACCACCACCGCGTCCCGGCCACCCTGGAAGAAGATCACCGGCGCCCCGATCTCGCCGGCCCGCACTACTGGTGTGCGTTGCCGGTAACGCTCGGCATCCCGTTCGGGGTCACCGCTCAGCCAGTCCAGGTAATCGGCCTCGAACTTGTGGGTCTTCTCCCGCAGTACCAGTGGGTCGCTCACCCCGTAATAGCTGGCGCCGCCACGGAAGGGCGTGTCCCCGACCAGGGAAAGCAAGGTGGTAAAGCCGCCGGCACTGGCTCCCCGGATGAAGGCCCGCTGCCGATCCACCAGGCCCTGCCCGGCCAGATGACCAAGCAGAGCCTTGGCATCCTCCACATCCACTTCGCCCCAGGCACCGGCCAGGCGTTGGCGATAAGCACGGCCGTAACCGCTGCTGCCCCGATAGTCGAGGTCGGCGACGGCGAAGCCACGCTGGGTCCAGAACTGGATACGTGGATCGAACACGGGCTGGCAGGCCGAAGTCGGTCCGCCATGACAGAACACCAGCAGCGGCGGTCGCTGGCCCTCGGGGCCGAGGTAGCGGGTGTTGCAGGGTGAGTAGAAGAATGCGTGAGCCCACTCCCCCGCCCCGACGGCAAAGCGCAATGGCCGGGGTTTGGAGACGTCTTTTTCCGCTAGCCCGCACTCACCGCCGGCCAGCACCTGTACGGCACCGCTACCCCGATCGATGGCCAGCACGGCACTGGCGTTCTGCGCTCCGGCAGCGATGCAGTAGTCATTCCGTTCATCCGCGGCGAGTTGGCGGAAGCGGCTGAAGCGGGTTGCCAGCGGGACGCCGTTCCCGCCAGCCAGGTAGCCCTGACCATCGACCAGCCAGCTCTTCAAGCCGGTCTCCGGCAGATAGCTGCAAGCCCCCAGTTGCCAGGGTGCGGACGCGTGATCGGCCAGCACCGCTGGCAATGGCCGCCACCCCTGCACATCGAGCCTCCAGGGCTGCCACCAGCCATTGCGGTCGCTGAGGCAGTGCAGGCGACCTTCGTCATCGAAGCGCGGTTGTTGCAGGGATTCCCCACCTTCCCCGCCAGCGACGATTTCAGTCGGTCCCCAACCGCCACCCTGACGTTGGCGCAGGCACAGGCGCGTTTGCGTCCAGGGCTGCGCGGGACGGGACCACTCGATCCAGGCGAGGGTCTGGCCATCCGGGCTGATGCGGGGTGCCGCGTAGAAGTCGGCCCCCTCGACGAGTACCTGACGGGGCCCACCCTCCAGGGCGATGGACACCAGCCGGTGAACGCCCCGGTCTTCTTCCACTGCCAGTACGGCCCGCTCCCCTGGCCAGAGATCGCCGTAGCGGCATCCAGGGTTCCCGGTCAGCGCGGCAGGCACGCCGGAGAACGCCTGCCTATACAGCTGCTGGTCTGCCTCGTTGACAAACGCCACGCCCTCGTCGAGCAAGCAGAAAGCGCCGCCACCGTACTCGTAAACCCGGCTGCGCACGGAAAAGGCGGCGGGTGTGAGGCACCGTGCTACGCCTGCCTGCCAGCGCCAGAGCGTGGTACGACCATCAGCGGGGTCGAACAGACTCCAGAACAGCCCCGCAGGCCCCCAGCGCAACTCCGCGAAGTCACGGCTCGCCGCCACGGCACGTTCCGCACTCCAGTCACTGTCCCAGAAACCAAAAGGACGGTTCTCAGGCGCGGCAGATGATCTTGGAGGTGCGCTCATTGCGATAGGTCAGTTGCTCCAGGCCCTTGGCAGCGTGCTCCGCTTCTTCCCGCGCCGCCAGTATCTTGCCGTGGTGTGCCGACTTGGCGCAGACCGGATCGGCGTTGCTGGCATCGCCAGTCAGCATGAAAGCCTGGCAACGGCAGCCGCCGAAGTCCCGCTCCTTCTCGTCGCACGACCGGCAGGGTTCGGGCATCCAGTCGTAGCCACGGAAGCGGTTGAAGCCGAAGGACTCGTACCAGATGTGGCGCAGGCTGTGCTCACGCACATTGGGAAACTGCACCGGCAACTGGCGCGCGCTGTGGCAAGGCAGCGCCGTGCCGTCCGGGGTGATGTCGAGGAACAGGTTGCCCCAGCCGTTCATGCAGGCCTTGGGGCGCTCCTCGTAGTAATCCGGGGTGACGAAGATCAGTTTGCACGGGTGCTTTTCGGCCGCCAGCTTCGCCCGGTATTGATTTGTGATGCGCTCGGCGCGCTGCAGTTGCTCGTGGGTCGGCAGCAGGCCGGCGCGGTTAAGTTCGGCCCAGCCGTAGAACTGGCAGGTGGCGAGCTCGACGAAGTCCGCCTCCAGTTCCAGACATAGCTCGATGATTCGTCCGATGCTGTCGATGTTGTGCCGGTGGGTGACGAAGTTCAGCACCATCGGGTAGCCCTGGGCCTTCACCGCGCGGGCCATGGCCAGCTTCTGGGCGAAGGCCTTGCGCGAGCCGGACAAGAGATTGTTCACCTCTTCGTCGGCGGCCTGGAAGCTGATCTGGATATGGTCCAGCCCGGCGTCTTTGAAGGCGTTGACACGAGCCTCGGTGAGACCGATGCCGGAGGTGATCAAGTTGGTGTAGTAGCCCAGCTCCCGTGCCGCCCGGATCAGCGCCTCCAGGTCCTGGCGCACCAGCGGCTCGCCACCGGAGAAGCCGAGTTGTGCCGCGCCCAGCTCACGGGCCTGGCGGAACACCTCGATCCACTGTGCGGTTGTCAGTTCCTCGCCCTGTTTCGCGAAGTCCAGCGGGTTCGAGCAATACGGGCACTGCAGCGGGCAGCGGTAGGTCAGCTCGGCGAGCAGCCAGAACGGCGGCCCGGGCTGGGTTTCAGGCGTGGAGTTGCAACCAGAACTGGGCATGGGCCACCTCGATGAACGCCAGTATGTCTTCGTCCAGGCCGGGTACGTCAGGGAAGCGCCGACGCAGGTCGAAGACGATCTGCGCCACCGAACGTTGGCCATCCACCAGGCGCAGGATCTCTCCCGCGCTCTCGTTCAGCCGCACCATGCCTTCCGGATACAGCAGCACGTGGCAGCCCTGGGCCGGTTCCCATTGCAGGCGGAAGCCCCGCCGCAGGTTGGGTACCTGATGCATGTCGAAGTCGCTCATAGGGCAATCCCCCGGTGCCAGACCCGGTCACGGGTCACCGTGTGAAACGGAGGACGTTCCAGCTCGAAGGCCATGCTCATGGCGTCGAGCATGCTCCAGAGCACGTCCAGCTTGAATTGCAGGATCTCCAGCATGCGCTGCTGGGCGTCCCACGTGCGGTAGTGGTCGAGGGTGATGCGCAGGCCGTGCTCCACATCGCGGCGCGCCTCCTTCAGACGCTTCCTGAAGTAGTCGTAGCCAGTCGGGTCGATCCAGGGGTAGTGCTGCGGCCAGGCGTCCAGCCGCGACTGGTGGATCTGCGGGGCGAACAACTCGGTCAGCGAGCTGCTGGCCGCTTCCTGCCAGCTGGCGCGGCGGGCGAAGTTGACGTAGGCGTCCACCGCGAAGCGCACGCCGGGCAGCACCAGTTCCTGGGACAGCACCTGCTCGCGGTCCAGGCCGACGGCCTCGGCCAGGCGCAGCCAGGCCTCGATGCCGCCTTCCTCGCCGGGGGCGCCATCGTGATCCTGGATGCGCTGGATCCATTCGCGGCGGGTATCGCGGTCCGGACAGTTGGCCAGGATGGCGGCGTCCTTCAGCGGGATGTTCACCTGGTAGTAGAAGCGGTTGGCCACCCAGCCCTGGATCTGCTCGCGGCTGGCGCGGCCTTCGTACATGGCACGGTGATAGGGATGATGGATGTGGTAGCAGGCGCCCTTGGCGCGCAGGGCCTGCTCGAACTCGGCGGGGCTCATGGCTGGCTGGTTCATCTCGGGCTCCCTTACAACTCGATGCTCATGCCGTCCCAGGCCACTTCGATGCCGTGGCGGCTCAGTTCGGCGCGCTCGCGGGAATCGACGTCGAGGATCGGGTTGGTGTTGTTGATGTGAATGAGCACCTTGCGCGGGCCCGAAATGCCGTCGAGCACCTCAATCATCCCGCCCGGACCGCTCTGCGGCAGATGACCCATCTCGCTGCCGAGCTTGTCGCCGACCTCGCAATGGCGCATTTCGTCGTCACGCCACAGGGTGCCGTCCACCAGCAGGCAGTCTGCGCGGCGCATCCAGTCGCGCAAGGTTTCGTCTATCTGACCAAGGCCGGGGGCGTAGAACAGATTGCCGCCGGTATTCAGGTCTTCCACCAGCAGCCCGATGTTGTCACCGGGGTGCGGGTTGCCCCGGTGCGACGAATACGGCGGCGCACTGCTCAGCAAGGGAACTGCGGTGAAACGCAGGCCAGTGCAGGCGGGAATCTCGAAGCCCGGAGTGGCGAGGTCGATGGGGTTCCATACAAGCCCCCCATTCCAGTGACTGAGCATGGTGAAGAGCGGGAAGCCGGTGCTGAGGTCCTGGTGGACCATCTCAGTGCACCAGACCTGATGCGGACAGCCTTCGCGCAGGCTGAGCAGGCCGGTGACGTGATCGATTTGGCTATCCATCAGGATGATTGCGGCAATGCCCGTGTCGCGCACACGGCGCACCGGCTGCAGTGGCGGGAAGGCCTCCAGCTGGGCACGGATATCAGGCGAGGCGTTGCACAGTACCCAGTCGACGCCGTTGGCGCTGATAGCGATGGAGGACTGGGTGCGCGGCTGGGCGCGGACCTTGCCGCTGCGCACGCCACGGCAGTTGTGGCAGTTGCAGTTCCACTGGGGGAAACCCCCACCGGCGGCCGAGCCGAGAATCTGGATATGCATGGGATTAGCCCTGGGCGGGGGCCCCGGCAGGGCCGGGGCGATGCGGATCAGCGGTTGGCGAAGTACAGGGTCACTTCGAAACCAATGCGCAGATCGGTAAAGGCGGGTTTAGTCCACATGGAGCCATCCTCTTGTTATGGCGCCGGAGGATTCCGGCAAGTCCAGTTAATCACCAGGCCGGAGAGGCCCGAATGGTACTTTCGGAGGAGATACGCTCGTGATTTGGTAGGGCTTTGGGGCCGGCAGGTCGTGGGTCAGGCCGAGCTACCTGTGTAGGAGCGAGCTTGCTCGCGAAGGTCGTGGCACCGTTCGCCAGCGAGCTGGCTCCTACAAGGTGGTAACCCAGGCGCGGTCGCCAAGAAAAAACGCGGCCGAAGCCGCGTTGCGAGTAAACCCTGGCGGGCATGGGATTCGTGTGCGCAGTCCCGCTGGCAGGGCATCATCGGCAAAGGGAGTGTGGCGCCCAAACTTGCGCGCCACGGAGTCAATCGTAGATCAGAAGAAGCCCAGCGGATTGATGTCGTAGCTGATCAGCAGGTTCTTGGTCTGCTGATAGTGGTCGAGCATCATTTTGTGGGTTTCACGGCCGACGCCGGACTTCTTGTAGCCACCGAAGGCGGCGTGGGCCGGGTACAGGTGGTAGCAGTTGGTCCACACACGGCCGGCCTTGATGCCACGGCCCATGCGGTAGGCACGGTTGATGTCGCGGGTCCAGACGCCAGCGCCCAGACCGAACTCGGTGTCGTTGGCAATCGCCAGGGCTTCGGCTTCGTCCTTGAAGGTGGTGACGCCCACCACTGGGCCGAAGATTTCCTCCTGGAACACACGCATCTTGTTGTGCCCCTTCAGCAACGTCGGCTGAATGTAGTAGCCACTGGCGAGGCCGCCCTCCTGTTTTTCGGCCGCACCGCCGGCCAGCAGCTCGGCGCCTTCCTGCTGGGCGATTTCCAGGTAGGAGAGGATCTTCTCGAACTGCTGCTGCGAGGCCTGGGCGCCAACCATGGTGTCGGTGTCCAGCGGGTTGCCGCGTTTGATGGCGTTGACCTTCTTCATCACCTCGGCCATGAACGCCGGGTAGATGGACTCCTGCACCAGCGCGCGGGACGGGCAGGTGCACACCTCACCCTGGTTGAAGAAGGCCAGTACCAGGCCTTCGGCCGCCTTCTCGATGAACTCGGGCTCGGCCTGCATGATGTCTTCGAAGTAGATGTTCGGGCTCTTGCCACCCAGCTCCACGGTGGAGGGGATGATGTTCTCGGCGGCGCACTTGAGGATGTGCGAACCCACCGGAGTCGAGCCGGTGAAGGCGATCTTGGCGATGCGTTTGCTGGTGGCGAGCGCCTGGCCGGCTTCCTTGCCGAAGCCCTGGACGATGTTCAGCACGCCGGGCGGCAGGAGGTCGCCGATGATCTCTGCCAGCACCATGATCGACAGCGGGGTCTGCTCGGCAGGCTTGAGCACCACGCAGTTGCCAGCAGCCAGCGCGGGGGCCAGTTTCCAGGCGGCCATCAGCAGCGGAAAATTCCAGGGGATGATCTGCCCGACCACGCCCAGCGGCTCGTGGAAGTGATAGGCAGCGGTGTGCTCGTTGATCTCGGCGGCGCTGCCTTCCTGCGCGCGAATGCAGCCGGCGAAGTAACGGAAGTGGTCAGCGGCCAGCGGTACGTCGGCGTTCAGGGTCTCGCGTACGGCCTTGCCGTTATCCCAGGTTTCGGTGACGGCCAGCACGTCCAGGTTCTGTTCGATACGGTCGGCAATCTTCAGCAAGATCAGCGCACGGTCCTGCACAGAGGTCTTGCCCCAGGTGTCAGCCACGGCGTGGGCGGCATCCAGCGCCTTCTCGACATCCTCGGCGCCGGAACGGGGGAACTCGGCAATCACCTCGCCATTCACGGGGGAGGTGTTGGTGAAGTACTGGCCACCCACCGGCGGTACGAACTCGCCACCGATGAAGTTGCCGTAGCGCGGCTTGAAGCTGACGACGGCGCCCGGAGTGCCTGGTTGTGCATAGATCATGACGTTGCTCTCTCTGGTCGGTGCCCACCCGGTTGGGCAGGTTGTAGACCGATCTTAGTCAGCGCCCCGCGCCCGCCGGTATGCGCCCATGGCACAGACACCCTCCTCATTTGGTAGTAGTTGGCCCGTCCTCAGGCCCTTGCCAGAGCGCCCTTGCGCGGGGCCGGTGCGGACTCTAACCATCCTGCGGTACTCCTACATGAACAAGACAAAGCCCGCCGGAGCGGGCCTTGCTGCGCATCAGCGCTTGGCGACCACCGCCTCTTTCGGCAGCTTGAAAGTCCACAGCATGCCGCCCTGGTTCAGGTCCTTGA
Source organism: Pseudomonas sp. OTU5201 (assembly GCF_038440135.1). Classification (NCBI taxonomy): domain Bacteria; kingdom Pseudomonadati; phylum Pseudomonadota; class Gammaproteobacteria; order Pseudomonadales; family Pseudomonadaceae; genus Pseudomonas; species Pseudomonas sp. OTU5201. The sequence continues at coordinate 7,367 of NZ_JASATC010000041.1, forward strand.
TGCGCTTGGCCACCTCGCCGCCCCATAGCGGTACGGCACCGCCCCAGCCGGAGAGCACGGAGACGTACTGCTCGCCGTCCATCTCCCAGGTAATGGGCGAACCGATCACACCGGAGCCGGTATTGAACTCATAGAGTTTCTTACCGGACTTGGCGTCGAAGGCCATCAGGTAACCCTCAGGGTTGCCGGTGAATACCAGATTGCCCTTGGTAGCGAGCACACCGCCCCAGAGCGGCGCGTAGTTCTTGTAGCGCCAGACTTCCTTGCCGCTCTTCGGGTCGATGGCACGCAGCACGCCGATGTAGTCCTCGTTCAGCGGCTTGATGGTGAAGCCGGCGCCCAGGTAGGCCGCACCTTTCTTGTAGGCGATGTTCTCGTTCCACATGTCCATGCCCCACTCGTTGGACGGCACGTAGAACAGGCCGGTGTCCTGGCTGTAGGCCATGGGCATCCAGTTCTTGCCGCCGAGGAAGGACGGTGCCACGAACACCGAGCTGCCGTGCTTGCCATCGGCGCCCGGCGCACCAGGACGCTTGGCGTCGTCGTAGATCGGGCGGCCCTCCTTGTCCAGCCCCTTGGCCCAGGTCACCTGGTCGACGAAAGGGAAACCGCGGATGAACTTGCCGTTGGTGCGGTCCAGTACATAAAAGAAGCCATTGCGGTCGGCGGTGGCGGCGGCCTTCACCGTCTTGCCGCCGTCCTGGTAGTTGAAGGACACCAGCTCGTTCACGCCGTCAAAGTCCCAGCCATCGTGCGGGGTCGTCTGGAAGTGCCACTTGATGGAGCCATCTTCCGGGTTGAGCGCCAGGCGCGAAGACGAGTACAGGTTGTCACCCGGACGCAGGTGGGAGTTCCACGGCGAGGGGTTGCCTGTACCGATCAGCAGGGTATCGGTCTCTGGATCGTAATAGCCGCCCAGCCAGGGAGCGGCGCCGCCGGTCTTCCATAGATCACCCGGCCAGGTCTTGCCGGCTTCGCCGCCAGAAATGCCGTTCTCGACCTGTTTGCCGTCCTTGTAGACGTAGCCCATGTGGCCTTCCACGGTCGGACGGGTCCAGAGCAACTCGCCGTTCTTCGGGTTGTAAGCCTCAATTTTGCCCACCACGCCGAACTCGCCACCGGCGACGCCGGTGATCAACTTGCCCTTGACCACCAGCGGCGCGGCCGAGATCGAGTAGCCCGCCTTGTAGTCGGCGACGGTCTTGCGCCAAACCACTTTGCCCGTGTCCTTGTTCAGGGCCACCAGCTTGGCGTCCAGCGTGCCGAAGATCACCAGGTCGTCGTAGAGCGCCACGCCACGGTTGATCACGTCGCAGCAGGGCATGATGCCGTCGGGCAAGCGGGCATCGTATTGCCAGAGTTTCCTGCCGGTGCGTGCGTCGACTGCAAACACTCGAGAATAGGAACCCGTGACATACATCACACCGTCCTTCACCAACGGCTGGGCTTGCTGGCCACGCTGCTTTTCACCCCCGAAGGACAGCGCCCACACCGGACGCAGTTGCTGCACGTTGTTGCTGTTGAGGTCATCCAGGGTGCTGTAGCGCTGGCCTTGCAAGCCCAGGCCATTGGTCACCACCTGGTCGGTGGACATGGCATCGGCAAGAATGTCTTCGTCGGTGACGCCGGCCAGGGCCAGGCTGCTCGAGAGCATCATGGCGACGCACAACAGCGTCCGGGCGAAAGGCTGGTGGGGTGTGGCGAGCTTCATTTGCGGCTACCTCTGCGGGCTTGTTGTTGTGATCCGGGAAATTTTCCCGGTCTGCCGCAAATTCTTGGTTTGCCACGTGAGGCCAACAATTGGACACAGTGCGGATTTTCCTCGTCCGTTGGTAGCAATACCGCCACGTCCCTGCATACTTCAGCTGCCGATTGTACGGCAGCGCCTCCCACTGGCAGACTGCCGCCCCTGCTTCGTTTTCCAAGGCCCCCGGGACCTATGCAACTCTTCACAGATCGTCAATTGCTCCTGGCCAGCTGGGCCATCGCGCTCATCGGCCTGCTGCTGGTGCTGCCCTTCCACCTGTTGCCTTCCTTGCTGTCCGGCCTGTTGGTCTACGAACTGGTGGTCACTCTGGCTCCCCGCCTGCAACCGGTCATTCCCGGTGGCCGCCGCGCCCACTGGCTCGCAGTGGCCTTGCTAGGCATGCTGGTGGTGAGCCTGCTGACACTCTTCTTCGTGTGGATCGCCGGCGTGGTGACCCAGGAAGTCCACAACCCCGGTCAGTTGCTGGAGAAGTTCATCGTCCTGACCGAGCAGGCGCGGGCGCAGCTACCGGCGTCCATCGAGAACTACCTGCCGGCCAACGCCGATGACCTGCGTCGCGAACTGATGGAATGGCTGCGTGCCCACGTCGGCCAGTTGCAACTGCTGGGCAAGGGCGCGGCACACACCTTCGTGACCATGCTGATCGGCATGATCCTTGGCGCCATCATCGCCCTGCAGCCCATCCCCAATTTCGAGACCCTGCGTCCGCTCAGCCGCCTGCTGCTGGAGCGCATGGCACTGCTGGTCACCGCCTTCCGCAATATCGTTTTCGCGCAGATCAAGATTTCCCTGGTCAACACAACACTTACCGGCATCTTCCTCGCCGTGGTGCTACCGCTGATGGACATCCACCTGCCGCTGACCAAGGTGCTGATCCTGCTGACCTTCATCCTTGGCCTGCTGCCGGTGATCGGCAACCTGATGTCCAACACGCTCATCTTCATCGCCGGATTCTCGGTATCCCTCTGGGTCGCGCTGGGTGCCCTGGGCTACCTGATTGCCATCCACAAACTGGAATACTTCCTCAACGCGCGCATCGTCGGTGGCCAGATCAGCGCCAAGGCCTGGGAACTGCTTCTGGCGATGTTGGCTTTCGAGTCGATCTTCGGCTTGCAAGGACTGGTGGCGGCACCGATCTACTACGCCTACCTGAAGAGCGAGTTGAAGCACGCAGAGCTGGTGTAGCCTCCCACACCCGGCCCTCTCCCAGAGGGAGAGGGCGCTGTCCGCGCGGAGCCGCTTCCAGGCGGCGGGATGTCATTCCATTGCGCGATCAACCCTCGGTAGGCGCTCTATTTCATACTACGGGTAGCGGTGGCTGGCACTGGGGATCAGTTCGTAGCGGCTGAGGCTCGCCGAGGCGAAACGAACACCTGGGCATCCCGCACCTCCGGCTATTGAACGTCCTGATAGAGCCCCGGCAACTCGTAGCGCAGGCCGTAGGCCGCATAGAGCTTCTCCATGCGACCGTCGCGCACCATGCCGTCGAGGGTTTCCTCCAGGGCATTGGCCAACTGGCGGTTGCTCTCGTGGACCGCCATGCCGATGTCCCAGTCCGGCTGGCCGAGGTTGGGGTAGGCGTTGTCGGCGTCCTTGATTCGCGGATCGTGGGCCTGATGCTCCAGCCAGTCCAGTTCACCGCGCAACGCCATCACCGCATCCACCTCGCCCTTGCGCATGGCCTCGAAAGCTGCGGCAGGCCCCGGATAGTGATGGGTGTTGCGCGACAGCCGACCCGCGAGCACCGAGGTAAGGTAGAACGACGGTACGCTCTCCAGTTCCACGCCAATCGGGTGGAACTGGAACACGCCGATGCTTGGCACCTCGGGTAGACGGCGGCTGTCGTAGACCACCTGCCAGCGCTCACGCTGGTAGGGACCGAACATCACCACCTGCTCGTTGGCCAGTTCGCCCACGTCATTGCGCTTCTGCGAGAAATCACGGTCATAGGGCACCCGCAACATCACGTCAGCGAACACGCCGGGGCGCATGTAGTGGCCCTTCCAGATGACGTTGCGCAGGTCGTCATCCAACTTTTCGCCGGGGGTGACCCAGAGCAGCTCCAGCTTCAGGCCGAGGCCGGCGGCCAACGCGCGGGCCAGGTCGACGTCCACGCCACGTGCCTGCTCGCCTTCCTTGAAGCTATAGGGCGCGAAGCGCTCGTAGACAGCCACCCGGAGCACGCCGGAGTCGACGATGTCGTCATAGGGCCGCACCTGTGCCTGCGCCAGCGGCAGGCACAGCAGCCAGCACAATAAGACCAGCAGGCGCATGGCGATCACTCGTCCACATGCACGCTTTCCAGGTAGGTGCGGATGGCCCACAGGGCTTCCTGGCTGAGGAAGTCGGCCATCTTCGGCATGTACACCGCGCCGTCGCGCACTGCGCCGTTGATCACCCGCTCCTTGAACCATTCGTCACCGCTGGCATCGGTTTCCAGGTAGCGCAAGTCGGGTGCGATACCGCCGGATTTGGCTTCAAGGCCATGGCAGCGGGCGCAGTTCTGGTTGTAGGCCGAAGCGCCAATCTCGACGGCAAGGTCATGCTGGGGATAGGGCGCGCGGTAGGGGTTCTCGTCGCGCCACTCCTTGCCCAGTGCCTCCAGGCCTTCGGTGTTCACGGCCTGGGGCACTACGTCGCCATGGGCCAGGACCATTGCGCTGAGAGTCAGGCCGGCCAGGAATGCGAGGCCGCGCAGTGCGCTGTTGTTGTTCATCACGTACATCCTCATTGAGCTGCTGGGCAAGGCGGCGTCCCGTGGGGAGCGCTGTGGAGACATGTTAGGAAGCTCCCGGGGACGCCCCCATCCTGCTTTGGTGGCCTGACACTCCTCCCTTGGTAGTAGTGCGGGCGGAGGCCGGTGAAGGGATTGCCCGACAATGTCGATCAAACAGGCGCCAACGCGCCGGCGAACGGCGGGAAGCTGTTCGCCAGCACGCTGGCACTTAGGCGATTGGGAAGCAGGTCGGCGGCTCAGTTGGCCAGGGGGCAAGAGGTCGGGAAAGAGTGGGTAATGTCCGGCAGATGGATAGCATGCCGGGAGAGGTCGCTCGAAGCCCTGGCCAGCTCGAACTCGAGCAGGCAGCAGACGACCAGCAGTGGCAAAAGCAGATGTTTGATTACGGCCATGACGGAATCCTCTTGCAGGTTCCCCTGGATCCCAGGCTAGAGCCGGGGGCCACGCCTGGCTCTACTACCTTGGTACCGCCCGACCGGTACTTTCTGCATATTTTCCGCGCGCCTCCCGCTTCCTATGCTGGCTCCACGTTTGAAGGAGCCCTGCAATGCGCCACTACCTGCTCCATGGCCTGGCCTATCTACTGGCCCTGTCCAGCGCCGCCCTGCTTGCCACCGAGATCCGCGCCGATGAAGGCCTGGAGGTGCGCATCGGCTACCTGGCCTGGGAGCCGGAGCGCGGCCCGCTGTTGTCCAACGTGATTCCCGAGCCGGAAGATGCGGGCCTGCGCGGCGCCGAACTGGCCATCACCGACAGTAACAGCACCGGACGCTTCCTCAAGCACCACTATCAACTGGACGCGAACCCCAGCCCGACGCCCGAGGCGCTGCTGGCCAGGGCTCGGGCACTGCATGAACAGGGCCTGCGGCTGTTCGTGGTCAACGCCCCGGCCGAGCAGGTGCTGCAACTGGCGGACGCCCTCCCCGACAGCCTGCTGTTAAACGCCGGCAGTCCAGCGGACGAGCTGCGCGGCGAGCAGTGCCGCGCCAACCTGCTGCACAGCCTGCCCAACCGCGCGATGCTGGCCGATGCCCTGGCACAGTTCCTCGCCATGCGCCGCTGGCAGCGCTGGTTGCTGGTGACCGGCCACACGCCCGACGACCTGGCCTATGCCGCCGCCCTGCGCCGTGCCGCCGGGCGTTTCGGCGCGAAGATAGTGGAAGAGAAACCCTGGACTTTCGATAACGACCAGCGTCGCAGCGCCCAGGCAGAGATGCCGCTATTCACCCAGGCCAGCGAATACGACGTGGTACTGGTGGCCGACGAGCGCGGTGATTTCGGTGAATACCTGCCTTACAACACCTGGTACCCGCGCCCAGTGGCCGGGACCCAGGGTCTGACTCCGACAGGCTGGCACAAGACAGTCGAAACCTACGGTGCCGCCCAGTTGCAGAAGCGCTTTGAGGCACTGGCGGGACGCTGGATGAACGACCGTGATTTCGCCGCCTGGCTTGCCGTGCGCAGCATCGCCAGCGCCGTGACCCGCCTCAAAAGTGTCGATGCCGGGGCGATCCGCACCCTCGCCCTGTCTTCCGAGCTGCCCCTCGACGGTTTCAAGGGGCGCAAGCTGAGCTACCGCGACTGGGATGGCCAATTGCGCCAACCCATTCCCCTCGTCCACCCCCGCGCCCTGGTGAGCACCTCGCCCCAGGACGGCTTTCTGCACCCGGTCAGCGAACTGGACAGCCTCGGCTTCGACCGCCCCGAAAGCACGTGCCGCCGGTTCGCCACAACCGACTGACAACAACAAGAAGGACAACCACCATGCCCGCCCCCCTTGCCATTGCCATCGGCTCCGCCGTGTTGCTGCTCGCAGGCCACACCCTGGCCGCCACTGCCTATGTATCCAATGAGAAAGACAACAACGTCAGCGTTATCGATCTGGACAACCTGGAGGTCACCGCCCACCTCGATGTCGGCGAACGCCCACGCGGCCTCGCACTGTCCAGCGACAACAAGCTGCTCTACATCTGCGCCAGCGATTCGGACACGGTGCAGGTCATGGACCTGGCCACTCGCACGATCATCAAGGAACTGCCCTCCGGCGCCGACCCCGAGCAGTTCGCTCTGCACCCCAATGACCGCTGGCTGTACATCTCCAATGAGGACGACGCCCTGGTGACAGTGGTGGACACTCAGAGCGAGCAGGTGCTGGCGCAGATCCAGGTCGGCGTGGAGCCCGAAGGTATGGCCGTGAGCCCCGACGGCAAGTGGGCGGTGAACACCAGCGAAACCACCAATATGTTGCACTGGATCGACACCACCACCCAGCAACTGGTGGACAACACACTGGTAGACCAGCGCCCGCGCCATGTGGAGTTCAGCCCGGACGGCAAGCTGCTCTGGGCCTCCGCCGAGATCGGCGGCACGGTCACGGTCGTCGACGTGGCCAGCCGTCAGGTGCAGAAGGTGCTGAAGTTCCAGGTAAAGGGCGTGCATTCGGACAAGGTGCAGCCAGTTGGGGTCAAGCTGACGCGCGACGGCAAGTACGCTTTCGTCGCCCTGGGCCCAGCCAACCATGTGGCCGTGCTGGACGCGAAGACCTATGAAGTACTCGATTACCTGCTGGTGGGCAGGCGCGTGTGGCACCTTGCGTTCACCCCCGATGAGAAGCGCTTGCTGGCCACCAACGGCATCAGCGGCGACGTTTCGGTGATCGATGTCGGCAGCCTCAAGGTGGCCAAATCGATCAAGGTCGGCCGCTACCCCTGGGGCGTGGTGGTGACCCCATGAGCGCCCTGGAACTGGCCGGAGTGGGGTTCTCTTACGGCCCTCGACGTGCCCTGGAGCAGGTAGCGTTCGAGTTGGACGCAGGCAGCTTCACCGCGCTGCTTGGCCCCAACGGCGCCGGCAAGTCCACCCTGATCGCCCTGCTCACCCGCCTGTACGACCTGCAACAGGGCGAGGTCGCCGTCTGCGGCCATTCCCTGCGCCGAGAACCACGCAAGGCCCTGGCGAAACTGGGTGTAGTGTTTCAGCAGAGCACCCTGGACCTGGACCTCAGCATCGAGCAGAACCTGCGCTACCACGCCGCCCTCCATGGCCTGCCCGGCAGACTGGCCAATGCGCGCATCGAGCGCGAACTGGAGCGCCAGCAATTGAGCCCACGCCGGAAAGACAAGGTGCGTTTGCTCAACGGAGGCCACCGGCGACGGGTGGAAATCGCTCGCGCCCTGCTCCACGAACCGCGTCTGCTCTTGCTGGATGAAGCCAGCGCCGGCCTGGACCCCGCCAGCCGCGACGGGCTGAACCTGCATGTACGCCAACTCTGCCGGGAGCAGGCAGTAGCCGTGCTCTGGACCACTCACCTGCTGGATGAAATCCAACCTGAGGATCGACTGCTTGTGTTGCACCAGGGCCGGATCATAGCCAACGGCTGTGCCGCCAGCCTGAGTGAACGGCAGGTTGGCGGGCTGGCTGGTACCTTCGCGCGGCTGACGACCTGTGCCTGACGACCCTCCCCATCGCCATTCCGGAGCCCTGCCCATGCCGACTCTCTACTGGCAATGCCTGCGCGGCATACTGCTGCGCGAATGGCTGCGTTTCGTGCTGCAACGCACACGCTTTCTCAGCGCCCTGGTACGCCCGCTGCTCTGGCTGCTGGTGTTCGCTGCGGGTTTCCGCGCGGCGCTCGGGATTGCCATCATCGAGCCTTACGACACTTACATCACCTACGAGACCTACATAGTCCCGGGCCTGGCCTGCATGATCCTGCTGTTCAACGGCATGCAGGGCTCGTTATCCATGGTCTACGACCGCGAGATGGGCAGCATGCGACTGCTGCTCACCAGCCCCCTGCCCCGCCCCTTCCTCCTGGCGTCCCGCTTGCTGGCCACATCGTTGGTGTCGTTGCTGCAGGTCTATGCGTTCCTCGCCATCGCCTGGCTCTACGGCGTACAGCCGCCGGCCTTCGGCCTGCTGGCGGCGCTCCCGGCATTGCTGCTGGCGGCCCTGCTGCTCAGTGCCCTTGGGCTACTGCTGTCCAACGGCATCCGCAAATTGGAGAACTTCGCCGGGGTCATGAACTTCGTGATCTTCCCACTGTTCTTCCTGTCCTCGGCGCTCTACCCGTTGTGGAAGATGCGCGAGGCCAGCGAGTGGCTGTACTGGCTCTGCGCGTTGAACCCTTTCAGCCACGCCGTGGAGATGGTGCGTTTCGCGCTGTACGAGCGCCTCAACGGGTTGGCGATCGGCGTGTGTCTGGGGCTGACACTTCTCTTCGCCCTGGCTGCGCTGCTGAGCTTCAACCCTCAACATGCGGCCCTTCGCAAGGCGGGGTAAACGCACTTGAGGCGAGCCACTACCACACGACCATGAGCAGCCAGTGGTTCCAAGACTGCCCTGCCGGTCCGGGCCACCTTCCAGCTGTCCTTCGATGTGAACAGTGGCGTGCTGCGTTCGGCCAGAGCCGGCCAGTCCACGCCCGACTTCCAGGTTCTCTGCGCCCATGCCGGCACTGCACCGGCATGGGCCATCTACTACTTTGGTACTGCTTCCCCCCTCTCAACGTCGAATTCCAAAAGCAGCGGCACTGGCCTGTAATAGCTGCCTATAAAAGTACAGCGCGTCCGCGATGAAGCCCGCCCGTCCCGTGCCCTTCCCCTGACCGGGCACACACGGGCCTGCCGCACCATAATGAAAACAACGAGGTGAAAGGCCGTGTACAAAATTCTGATTGCCGATGACCACCCGCTCTTCCGCGAAGCCATCCACAACGTCATCAGCGATGGCTTTCCGGAAAGCGAAGTGATGGAGACCGCCGACCTGGACAGCGCCCTGGCCCTGACCCAGGAGCACGACGACCTGGACCTGATCCTCCTCGACCTGAACATGCCCGGCATGCATGGGCTGAACGGGCTGATCAACCTGCGCAACGAAGCCCCCACCGTGCCGGTGGTCATTGTCTCCGCCGAGCAGGACAAGCAGGTGGTGTTGCAGGCCATCACCTACGGCGCGGTGGGTTTCATCACCAAATCCTCGCCTCGCGCGCAAATGACCGACGCCATCGAGCAGATTCTCAACGGCAATGTCTATCTGCCGTCCGACATCATCCGTACCCAAAAGACCTCGCCTCGCCGCCACCATGAAGATGCCGGCATCCCGCCGGAGCTGTTGCAGGCGCTGACCCGCAAGCAACTCCTGGTGCTGGAACGCATGACCAAAGGCGAGTCGAACAAGCAGATCGCCTATAACCTGGACATCGCCGAAACCACGGTGAAGGCCCACGTCTCGGCCATCCTGCGCAAGCTCAACGTACACAACCGTGTACAGGCCATTCTCTCGGCCAGCGATATCGACTTCACCGCCTATCTGCGCCGTTGAACCAACGGGTATCCCCCTAAGGACAGCCATGCCCGCCGCCCGTACGTTGTTGCTGACCGCACTGGCCATGCTGGCCTTTGCCGGCAACTCGCTGCTCTGCCGACTCGCCCTGAAGGAAACCGCCATCGACGCGGCGAGCTTCACGGCCATCCGCATCGCCTCCGGCGCGCTGATGCTCTGGCTGTTGCTGCGCCTACGTCGCAGCCCCCTGACCAGCACCGGAAACTGGCGTGCCGCGTTGGCACTGTTCGTCTATGCCGCAGCGTTCTCCTACGCCTACGTGCAGCTGGACGCCGGGGCCGGCGCGCTGCTGCTGTTCGGCGCGGTGCAGCTCTGCATGGTGGTTTTCGGCCTGTTGCGCGGCGAGCGCCTGAATCCTCAACAGGCCCTGGGTTTCGCCCTGGCCACGGGCGGCCTGGTGGTGCTGCTGCTACCTGGCGCCACTGCGCCGCCCCTGGTGGGCGGGCTGCTGATGCTGCTCGCGGGCCTGGCCTGGGGCGCCTACACCTTGCTGGGTCGCCAGGCCGGCGTGCCGCTGGCGGCGACCGCCGGCAACTTCATCCGTGCCCTGCCCTTCGCCGCCCTGCTCTTGCTGCCCTTCATCGGCCAGCTGACCCTGGACCTGCCAGGCCTAATCTACGCCCTGCTCTCCGGCGCATTGACCTCTGGCATCGGCTACGCCATCTGGTACAGCGCCCTGCCCGGCCTTGGCGCCCTGCAGGCCGCCAGTGTGCAACTCAGTGTCCCCGTCCTCGCGGCTTTTGGCGGCGCGCTGCTGCTGGGCGAAACCATCAGCCTGCGCCTGGCGCTGGTTTCGCTGGCGGTGCTGGGCGGCATTGCGCTGGTGCTGCGCGCGAAGTTGCAGGGGGTGCCGCAGAAGGCGTAAGGCGTACTCGATTTCCCACGTTCGCAGGACGTGGACTTGCCTATGGCCCCGATAAGGGGGCATCGCGGATTTCATCCGGGCTACTGCAGATAATCCGGCTTAAGGCCGAGCCCATCGGGCCCGGCCTTTCTGTGCGTCAACGCGATCAGCGCAGCGGCTGCCCCTTCATCTCCGGCATACGGATGTAGACCACCAGGCTCACCAGGCACACCGCGGCGACGTAGACCCAGAACAGATGGCCATAACCCGCGCCCGCTGCCGCCGTCATGATGTAGGGCGAAGTCCCGCCGAACAGGGTGACCGACAGCGCATAGGGCAAGGCGATGCCCGTGACCCGCACCTCGGCCGGGAACTGCTCGGCCATGGTCACGGCCGAGGCAGCGCCGAAGCCGGTGAGGATGACCATGGAGACGGTTTGTAGCAGCACCACCTCAACCAGGCTGATGCCCTGGTAAAGCAGCCCGAAGCTTGGCCAGGCCCAGAGGACGGACGCGGCGGCAAAGGCAATCAACACCGGGCGGCGGCCAATACGATCAGCCAGCATGCCGACCAGCGGCATCAGCAGCAGCGACACGCTCACGGCGATGGCCCCAGCCAGCAACGTCTCGCGGATCGACATGCCGGTCACCAGGTGAACCTGGGACGGGTAGCTCACCATCCACACGTAGTTCAGCAGGTTGCCCGCCATGGCGACGCCGATGACCCGCAGCACGTCCTTGCGGTGTTTAGTGAAAATGTCGCGGATCGGGCGCTTCTCGACAGCCTTCTTGGCCACGCGGGACTTGAACACCTCCGTTTCCTTCACCGACAGCCGGATCCACAGGGTGAGCACGCCCATCAGCGCGGCGATGATAAACGCCACACGCCAGCCCCAGTCTTCCAGGGCCGTGTCGCTACCGACCGAGGCCAGCACGAAGCCGAGCAGAAAAGACACCAGCGTGCCAGCGTTGATCGCGAACCACTGCCAGGAGCCGGCGAAGGCACGCCGATCGGACGGTGCCGATTCGATCAGGAAGGCCGAGGCGGAACCGAATTCCCCACCGGCGGAGAAGCCCTGGGTAAGGCGTGCCAGCACCAGGATGATGGGGGCGGCGATGCCGATGCTCTCGTAGTTGGGGCAGATGCCGATCACCAGCGAGGCCAGCGACATCAGCAGGATCGACAGGGTCAAGCCCTTCTTGCGGCCATAGCGGTCGGCGAACACACCGAGCACCGCACCGCCGATGGGGCGCATGAGGAAGCCCACGGCGAACACCGCCAGTACCGAGAGCAGCGCGGTAAGGCTGTTGCCGGCCGGGAAGAACTGCTTCGCGAGGATGGAGGAGAAGGTGGCGTAGATCACCCAGTCGGTGTACTCGACTATGGTGCCCAGGGTCGCGGCCACGATGGCCTTTTTCTCGGTCCGGTTCAGCTTGCGGCCGATATCGGCCTGGCCAGTGGCAGACATGGAATCAGGCATGAGGCCGCCAATCGCACTATTGTCGTTAGTCATTGCATCGCTCCCGTGAGCACACTTTTTGTTGTTGATCGCCCGAAGGCGTTCTCTTCTGGTTAGCGAGCAAGATGCAGTGTCACGCAGGGGCGGTGAAGCGAGATTTACGCCCAGTACGCTTGACTTGAAATCAAGCGAAAGCCCAGGCAAAGCCTGCGCTCCAGGCAATCTGACGCTTGAGGTTTTCTCAAGTCTTGATGGCTGAAAATTCCTTTGAAGGCACACAGCCGAAGGCCGAACCTGCCCCTGCGCCCGGGTCGACGAACAAGAATGGCACCCGATCATGATCCGGGCCTTGAATTGAGGAGTCTCGAAGCATGTTCTTGAAAGTTGAGAGCTACATCGGCGGACGCAGCCTGGCGCCTGTCGAAGGCCGCTATGTCGACAAGTTCGACCCGCGCACCGGCGAAAAGCTCGGCGAGGTCGCCAACAGCGGCCCGCAGGAAGTGGAGTTCGCCATCCAGTCCGCCCAGGACGCCCTGCCGGCCTGGCGTGACATGCGGCCTTCCGAGCGTGGCCGCATCCTGGTGGAGCTGGCGCGTATCGTGCGCCGCAGCGAAGACCGCCTGGGCAAGCTGGAAAGCGCCGAAACCGGCAAGCCCGGCCGCGAGATGGCCACGCTGATGGACCTCACCGCCCAGTACTTCGAGTTCTACGCCGGCCTGGTCAACGTGATGGACGGCGAAGTGATCAACCAGGGCCCCAACTACCACGTCTACACCCGCCGCGATCCCTTCGGCGTGATCGGCGCCATCCTGCCCTGGAATGCCCCGCTGCATCAGGCCGCCCGCGCCATCGCACCGGCCCTGGCCACCGGCAACACGGTCGTTGCCAAACCTTCCGAGCACACCTCCGCCTCGCTGGTGGAACTGGCCCGCATTGCCGTTGAAGAAGCCGGCCTGCCTGCCGGTGTGTTCAACGTGATCGTCGGCAAGGGCAGCGTCATCGGCCCGGTGATGGCGCGCCATCCGCTGATGCGCAAGATTTCCTTCACCGGTGGCATTACCGCGGGTCAGGAACTGGGCCGCATCGCTGCCGAGCGCATCCTGCCGCTGACCCTGGAGCTGGGCGGCAAGTCGGCCAATATCGTCTTCGATGACGCCGACCTCGACGCCGCCGCCAAGGGCGCGACCGCGGCCTTCACTTGGAACAGCGGTCAGTGGTGCTGCGCAGGCACCCGTCTGCTGGTGCAGGAGAACGTCCACGACCGCTTCGTCGAGAAGCTGGTGGCCGAGGTCGCAGCCTTGCGCGTCGGCCCGGACTTCGACTCCACCTCCGGCCCCATCACCACCCAGGCACAGTTCGAGAAGATCCAGAGTTACTTCGTGATCGCCGAGCGCGAAGGCCTCAAACCGGCCATCGGCGGCAAGGTGGCCAGCGGCGAGCATCTCGGCAATGGCTGGTACATCGAACCCACCGTCTACACCGGCGTCACCAATGACATGACCCTGGCCCGGGAAGAGATCTTCGGCCCCATCCTCTGCGTCATTCCCTTCAAGGACGAAGCCGATGCCCTACGCATCGCCAACGACAGCGAGTTCGGCCTGGGAGCCGGCATTTGGAGCCGTGATATCGGCCGCGTGCACCGCGTGGCCGCCGGCCTGGAAGCCGGGCGCATTGTGGTCAACGAGTACAGCGGCGGCTTCGTCCAGACGCCGTGCGGTGGCTTCAAGCAGAGCGGCTACGGTCGCGAGCAAGGCATCGACGCCCTCTCCCACTACACCCAGCTGAAGTCGGTGATCATCCGCCTCTGACCCCGCGCCAGGGATTGCCCATGCAGGATGTGGCAGGCGGCGTCCCGCTGGAGCGCAATGATACCCAGCACCTCGTATCGATGGGTATCGCAAGCTCCACCCATCCAATTACGGCCTCGGATTGAGAGCGACGCTCTTCCCCTTTCAAAACGCAACAAACCGGCCCCTTCTGGGGCCGGTTGCTTTGCGCTGATACGGATTACCAAAGCGGCAGGGTGTAGGTGACGATCAAGCGGTTCTCATCGATATCGGGACCGAAGTTGCTGCGCACGCTCGCATTGCGCCATTTGATGCCGAGATTCTTCAGTGGCCCGTCCGGCACCACATACGCGATGTCGGTATCCCGCTCCCACTCCTCGCCTTCCTCCGCCCGGCCCGTGACTTGCACGTTGTCGCCCGACAGGTAGCGCGTCATGAAGGTCAGGCCGGGAATGCCCAGCGCGGCGAAATCGAGGTCGTAGCGCGCCTGCCAGGAGCGTTCGTCCGCATTGCCGAAGTCGTTGATCTGCACCAGGTTCACCAGGTAGCCATCCGCCCCGCTGACATAGGCGAAGCCGGTATCGCCGGCCATGCGCTGGTAGCCGATTCCGAGGGCATGGGGGCCGCGCTTGTAGGTGAACATCGCCCCCAGTGCGCGGTTATCGACATTGCTGCCGCCATCGTCGAGGCTCCGCGCCCAGCGCAGGTCGGACTTGATGGAGCCGGCATCGCCCAGGTCCAGGCTGTGGCCCAGGGTGAGGTAGTGCTGGCGGTAGATTCCGTCCAGTCCGCCGTAGTGGTACGCGGTGGTCAGGGCCGGCGTCCACGTGTAGCTGGCACCGGCGAAGTCCAGCGCATCGCTGGTCTTGTTGCGGCCCAGAACGATGTTGCGCGCCCCACCGTTAAACACCTGCATTGCCTCGTTATCCGAAGAGTTGCGCAGGTTCACCCGGTCGAAGCGCCCCAGGTCCAGGGTCAGGTCTTTCACCTCGGCACTGCTGAGCCAGGCACCGCGAAAGGTCTGCGGCAGCAGCCGACTGTCGTTGGACAGGGCAACGGGCAGCTTGGGCTGCAGGGTGCCGATCTTCAGCAGGCTGCTGGAGGCTCGCAGCTTGGCAGTGAGCCCCAGTTCGCCGTACTCATCCTGGGCACGATTGGGCTTCTCTCGATCCGATTGCAGCAGGCCCGTTCCGGTGCGATCCGGGCTGGAATCCAGCTTCACCCCGAGCAGGCCAAGGGCATCGACGCCGACGCCGATCGGCCCATCGGTAAAACCCGACTCGTAACGCAGCAGAAAACCCTGGGCCCACTCCTCGGCCTTGCTCTGTGCAGCGCCGTCCTGGCGGAAATCGCGGTTGAAGTAGAAGTTACGCATTTCCAGGCTGGCCCTGGAGTCATCGACGAAATCGGCACTGGCCGTACCGCTGGCACCGCAGGTCAGGCCGAAGAGCGCAAACAGCGTGTGCGGGCCAAAGCAACAGGCCCGGTTGGGAGTGGTCATGGAGCGGCTCTCTCTTGTTGTTGTGATACGTCCGGAGCCGATCCTAGGAACCCGCCAGAGGCCGCGACAAACGATTAAAACAGGGCTTTCGCTTGAGATTTACTCAACCAGAACTAGAGTAAGATTCCGCGCAATTCCACGCGTCCAAGAAGAAGAACCGATGATGGACAGACTGCCGCCGCTCAACGCCGTAAGGGCTTTCGAAGCCGTTGCCCGGCACCTCAGCATCACCCTCGCCGCTGATGAACTGAACGTCACGCCAGGGGCTGTCTCCCGGCAGATCCGCGCCCTGGAGGACTACATGGAACAGCCGCTGTTCCTCCGCGGGCACCGGCAGATCACCCTCACCCCGGCCGGCGAGCAGTACTTCAAGGCAGTGGCACGCATCATCGAAGAACTTCGCAGCGCCACCCGCAAGCTCAAGCGCCCCGCCAAGCGCCGGCAGATCAAGGTACGCGCCTACACCACCTTCGCCATGCAATGGCTGATTCCGCGACTGGCCAGCTTCCATCAGGAGAACCCCAAGATCGAGGTGCTGCTGACCGCCTCGCTGGACCCGGTGGACTTTCAGAAGGATGACCTGGACGCAGCGATCCGCCTCGGCTCGGGAGACTGGCCCAACTGCAACTGCTACGTGCTCAGCGACAACGTGTTGGCCCCCGTGTGCAGCCCCAGCCTGCTCGATATCGGACCGGGCCTGCACGAGCCGGCGGACGTGGCCGAGTACACCATGCTGCACTCCATCGCCCGGCCGGACGACTGGAGCCATTGGCTGCAGGCCGCAGGCGTGGGCAGCGCCGTGGACGCCCGCGCCGGCATGACCTACCAGAGTTCGTCCATGGCCTATGCGGCAGCTTCCGGCGGGCAGGGCATCGCCATCGCCCAGTTGTTCCTGGTGGAAAAGGAGTTGCGTGAAGGCATCTTGGTGCGCCCGTTCCCGCAGACCGTGGACATGGGCGCCTACACCTATTACCTGCTCACCCCCAGGCACCGGGCGGAGAGCGAGGACATGAGCATCTTCCGCCAATGGCTGCTGGAACAGGCGCGCCAGACACGGCATGGCCCTTCATAGATTGGCGCTGAGCGCAGCCGAGTGGATCACACTCCATCGATCCACCATCGAGGCTCACCCTGGCCCCGAATGGTGGAAATGAGGCGCGATTTCCACCCTACGCGTTGACCACCGCTCCGGCCTCGAGCATCTGTGCTACTTCCAGCTCGCTGAAGCCCATCTCGACCAGCAGCTCGCGAGAGTGCTCGCCCTTGTCCGGCGCTGGCCTGTAGGGCTGCTTGGCGGCTTCGGCGCTGTTCACCGGGAAGCCGGGCACCCGCAGCACGCCGTGCCTGGGATGCTCAATGGTGGCGAGCATGCCGTTCTGTGCCAGCTGAGGATGGTTCAGCAGGTCGCTGTAGTCGGCCACCTTGGCGCAAAGGATGTCCGCCGCACGCAGGCGCTCCAGCCAGTATCCGGTGTCCTGGGTGCGGAACACGCCATTGAGCGCGTCCTGCATTTCGGCCCGGTGCATGACGCGTTGGGCGGAGCTGAGGAAGCGTGGATCGGTGGCCCATTCCGGGTGACCGAGCACCGTGCACAGCCGCTCCCAGCGGTTGCCGTTGTAGGCGGCGACCATCATCCAGCCGTCCGCGGTCTTGAAGGCTTCGTTGGGTGCCGAGTAAGGCGCGGCGCTGCCGATGGGGGTGGGCAGCTCGCCGTCACGCAGGTAGCTGCTGATGGAGGACTGCTGCAACGCCAGGGCGGAGTTCATCAGGCTCACATCCAGGTGCCCGCCCTGCCCGTCCTGGTGTCGAGCCTGCAGCTTGGCGAGGATGGCCATGCAGGCCATATAGCCGGTGACCACATCCACCACGGGCGCCTGCACCTTGCAGGGCGGCGCGCCGGGAATACCGATCAGGCTCATGAGCCCCGAGTCCGCCTGAAGGATGCCATCCACGCCGGCACGGTCCGCATAGGGCCCCTGCTGGCCATAAGCAGAAATGGAGCAGTAGATCAACGTTGGATCGAGCGCCGACAGCGCTTCGAACCCCAACCCGAGCCGCGCCATCACACCGGGGCGCATGCTCTCGATCACCACATCCGCTTCAGCCACCAGGCGCATGGCGACGGCCAATCCCTGGGGGTTCTTCAGGTCGAGGCAGAGGCCTTGCTTGCCCCGGTTGAAGCCGTGGTAGAGGGCACTGGAATCCCCCACCCAGGCCGGCCCCAACGTGCGGCCGAGGTCGCCTTCCGGCGGTTCGATCTTGATCACCCGCGCGCCCATGTCGGCGAGCAGCATGGTGCAGGTGGGGCCGGCGGCGATCTGGGTGAAGTCCAGCACCGTCAGGCCTTGCAAGGCATTACGCAGCATGACGGCGGTCTCCCTGCTTGAAGGTGCCCTGGGCCGTGGCGAGCACCTCGCCCTCTTCGTCCACCAGGTATGCCTCGGCGAAGTAGAGACTGCGGCCACTGCGGCTGACCTTGCCCCGGGCGATCACACGGTCGGAGCGGGCCGCTTTCAGGTAGGCAATGTTCAGCATCACCGTGACGCCGTGGACCTCTTCCTCGCCCTCGGCGGAGTGCAGGCCCGCGTAGCCACAGGCGGCATCCAGCAAGGTGGCGATCAGCCCGCCGTGCAACATGCCCTGGCGGTTCAGGTGACGCGCCTCGATGGGCATGTGGAACTCGGCCTCGCCAACGGCCCAGTGGACCAGTTCGACACCGAGGCTCTGCAAGAACGGATTGCTCAGTTGCATGAAGGCTCTCCCCGGGCCTAACGGCCCTTGTACTGAGGTGCGCGCTTCTCGGCGAACGCCGTGCGCCCTTCCAGGCGGTCCTCGGTATCCCGCAGCACGCCCCAGTACAGCTCGGTGAGACGCTGGGCGTCGGCATCGGACAGGTGCGCCGTCTGCCGCGCCAGGGATTGCAGCGCCTGAACCGCCAGAGGCGCCTGGGCGGCGATGCGCTCGGCCAGGGCGAAGGCCCGTTCCAGCAGTGCTGCCGGACTTGCCGAAACCTCGGACACCAGACCGATGGCCAACGCCTGGGCGGCCTCGATGCGCTGGCCGGTCAGTGCCATCTGCATGGCATGGGCCGGCGGCACGGCCTTGAGCAGACGATGCAGACCGGACACCGCTGGAATCGACCCCACCACCGCTTCAGGCAGGCCGAAACTGGCGTTGGCGGAGGCGATGCGCAGGTCGCATTGCAGCGCCAGTTCCAGGCCTCCGCCAAGGCAGTGCCCATTAATGGCGGCGATCAGCGGCTTGCGCAGGTCGAGGTCGGCCAGGTCCATCAAGCGGATGTACACGCCAGCATCGGCCGCCGGCTCCTTATCGAGAAACAGCGCCTCGGCATAGGACGCGTTGGACGCCCGCGTGCTCTTCAGGTCGGCGCCGACGCAGAAGGCGCGCTCACCGGAGCCGGCGAGAATCGCCGCACGAATTTCACGGCGGTCACGGACTTCCGCCAGGTGCGCACGCAGGGTGCGCAGGGATTCGATATCCAGCGCGTTGAGGGCGTCCGGGCGGTCGAGGCTGATCAACCCCACCGCGCCCTGGATCTGCAGATGTACAGGCATGGCGGTCTCCTCAGACGCTGGCCGACGACAGGCTGCGCCCGCCGCAGACATAGAGGGTCTGTCCGGTGATGTAGGCACTTGCGGGGTCGAGGAAGAACTCCACGGCATTGGCGATATCCTCCGGCGTGCCGATGCGTTTGACCGGTACCGTGTCCTTCAGGCGCGCCTGCACCTCGGGCTCGAAGGCCTGGAACAGCGGTGTGTCGACGATGCCGGGAGCAATGGTGTTGACCGTGATGCCCTTGGCCGCGAACTCGATGGCCAGGCTGCGGGTCAGGCTCACCACCCCGCCCTTGGCGGCGGAGTAGTTGGCCTGGCCGAAACCGCCCAGCCAGGCGCGCGACGACAGGTTGACGATGCGTCCGAAGCTGCGCTCCAGCATCAGCGGCAGCGCTGCCTTGCAGCAAAGGAACTGCGCCCGCAGGTTGGTATCCACCACCAGGTCCCAGTCGTCCTCGGTCATCTTCAGGAAGCGCTTGTCGCGGACCACGCCGGCATTGTTCACGAGGAAGTCCAGGCCGGCGCCGGCTTCGGCGATACGGCCGAAAGCGCGCTCCACCGCAGCACCCTCGGTGAGGTCCAGGGCCAGGCCATGGACGTTCATGCCCTCGCTGCGCAACTGAGCGACCACTTCGGTCAGCACAGCCTCATCGCGGTCCAGCAGGTAGACGGTCACGCCCTGGCGCGCCAGGCGCGTGGCGATACCGAGGCCTATGCCGCGGGCGGCGCCGGTCACGGCCGCCACCTGCCCTTCATGGAAGCGTTGTGCGCTCATCTCACACTCCCAGTACGTGAACGGAAGACGCGGCGTGGTCGACGCCGGCGATGCCGCCACCGGTGCACTGGGCAACGCCGATGGTGGGCTTGTTGTCCGCCTGACGGCCTGTTGCGCGGCCCTGCAGTTGCCACATCAGCTCGACCATCTGTGCCACACCGGTAGCGCCCAGCGGGTGCCCCTTGGCGAGCAGACCGCCGCTGGGGTTCACCGGCACCCGGCCGCCCAGACGGGTAGCTCCGGAATGCAGCAATGCGACGGCTTCGCCGTGCGGCGCCAGACCCAGGGCCTCGTAGTAAAGGAGCTCAGCGATGGTGAAGGCGTCGTGCAGCTCAACCACGCCCACCTCACGCGGGTCGACGCCCGCCTGCTCATAGGCCAGGCGCGCGGCGCGGGCGGTGATCTCGGCATCGAGGATGTCGTCGCGGGCACCTTCGCGCAGGCCGGAAACCACGATCGAACCCAGTACGCGGACATCCTTCGCGTGGGGGCCGGGCTTGGTACCCAGCACCAGGGCAGCGGCGCCATCCACCTGGGACGGGCAGCACTGCAGCAGGGTCAGTGGGTCGGCGATCATGCGCGAACCCAGCACCTCTTCCAGGGTCACTTCGGTGCGCTGCTGGGCGTACTCGTTCAAGGAGCCGTGATAGCGGTTTTTCACTGCGATACCGGCCAGGTCAGCCGGGCTGGCACCGCGCTCGTGAATGAAGCGGGTCGCGCGCATGGCATACACCGCTGGCAACACCATGCCGGCCTTGGCGAACAGGTCGGTCTTTTCGTCGTTACGCTGCATCGGGATGGTGCCGCCGCCCAGTTGGGTCAGTTGCTCGATACCGAACACCAGCACCCGCTCGTACTGCCCGGCGAGCAGCGCGTGGCGCGCCAGGTGCACCGCAGTGGCGCCGCTGGCGCACGCATTTTCGATGTTGTAGACGGGAATCCCGTCCAGGCCGAGGTCACGCAGGATCACCTGGCCGAGGATCATGCCGCCGAGGACGTTGGCGCAGTAGATCGCCTGGATGTCCTTCAGCGCGAGGCCCGAGTCGGCCACGGCTTTAACGATCGCCTGCTGCGCCAGTTCCGGCGCCATCACGCCCTGGTGGCGGCCGAAGCGGGTCATGGCGCCGCCCATTACATGCATCTGGCTCATGGGCGGGTCTCCACGGATTCGAACACATAGCCATAGGTTTCATCAGGCATGACGCGGTAGCTGCCACCGATCACCGGGCGCTCGTTGCCGGTGATCCGGCCGAACAGGCGCACTGGCCCTTCCAGGTCCAGGTAACCCAAGGCGAAAGGCTCCAGGCCACTCTTCGGGCTCGGGTTGATGATGGTGAAGCTGTACAGGCTGCCCTCATTGGCCAGCAGCTCGACTCGGTAGTGATCGGCCAGTGGCGAGTGGCTGGGCAGCATCGGGAACACCAGTTCACCGGTGGCGATATGGCGGGAGCCAAGCAGGCGCGAGGGGCTATCGGCCCCCCAGAGGGATGGCAGCGGGTTCATGTCGACCTCCTGTTGTTTTCAGCCGTGTGAACGGCTCTGGACAGGCGCTATGGTCGACATCGGGCGCAGGCCCGACAAACGATATAAAGACCACCTTTGATTGAGTTTTTATCAAGCCAAATGAGCCAGCAGCCCGGCTGGCGCAGCAGCCGGTATGCCGGATGGGTGAGGCGCTACTGCTCCACCATGCCGATGAAGTTGGCCAGCTCCGGCGTCTGCGGGGCGCTGAACAGGGTTCGCGGATCACCCACCTCATGCACTTTCCCGTGGTGCATGAACACCAGCTTGTCGCCGACTTCACGGGCGAAGCGCATTTCGTGGGTCACCATGATCAGGGTCATGCCTTCGCTGGCCAGTTGACGAACCACGCCCAGCACCTCATTGACCAATTCCGGGTCCAGGGCTGAGGTGATCTCGTCGCAAAGCAGCACCTTGGGCGACATCGCCAGCGCACGAGCAATCGCCACCCGCTGTTGCTGGCCACCAGACAGACGATCCGGGTAGGCGTCGACCTTTTCCGCCAGGCCGACCCGGGCCAGCATCTCTTCGGCGAGGGCGCGTGCCTGTGCCTTGCCGAGTTTTTTCACCACCTGGGGCGCGAGCATCACGTTCTCGCCTACCGTCAGGTGGGGAAAGAGATTGAACTGCTGGAACACCATACCGACCTTCTGGCGCAGCGAGCGAAGGTCCGCCCTGCCGGCATCCAGGTATTCGCCGTCCACCTCGATCACACCGTCGTTGATGGACTCCAGGCCATTGAGCGTGCGCAGCAGCGTGCTCTTGCCCGAACCGCTGCGGCCGATGATGGCGACCACCTCGCCCTCTTCGATGCTGAGGTCGATACCCTTCAGCACGTGGTTGTCGCCGTAGTACTTGTGCAGTGCGGAAACTCTAAGCAGGGACATGCAGCCTCCTTTCCAGGTGACGTGCGCTCAGCGAGAGCGGATAGCAGAGGATGAAATAACCCAGGGAGACCAGGCCGTAGATCAGGAAGGGTTCGAAGGTGGCGTTGGCGAGCATGCCGCCGGTCTTGGTCAGTTCGGTGAACCCGATGACGGAGGTCACCGCCGTGCCTTTCACTACCTGCACCGAGAAACCCACGGTCGGTGCGATGGCAATGCGCAGCGCCTGGGGCAGCACCACATGACGCAATTGCTCCAGCCGACTCATGGCCAGGCTTGCGGACGCCTCCCACTGGCCACGCGGAATGGACTCGACACAGCCACGCCAGATTTCGGCGAGGAAGGCGCTGGTGAACAGCGTCAGTGCCACCGCCGCCGCCGCCCAGGCGGACACGTCTATGCCGAACAAGGCGATTCCGAAGAACACCATGAACAGCTGCATCAGCAGCGGCGTGCCCTGGAACAACTCGATGTAGCCGCGCGCCAGGGTGCGCAACGTGAAATTCCCGGAAATGCGCGCCAACAGAATCAGCAGGCCAGCGATACCGCCGCAGACAAAGGCCACCAGCGACAGCAGCAGGGTCCACTGCAACCCTGTGACCAGGTTGCGGACGATGTCCCAAAGGGTGAAATCCATCAGCGCCTCCCCATGATCAGGCGGTTGCCGGCCCAGGCCAGCACCTGGCGCAACAGGATGGCCATGACCAGGTACAGGACCGTGGTCAGCAGGTAGGTTTCGAACGCGCGGAAGTTGCGCGACTGGATGAAGTTGGCAGCGAAGGACAGTTCCTCCGTGGCGATCTGCGAGCACACCGCCGAGCCCAGCATCACGATCACGATCTGGCTGGACAGCGCTGGCCAGACCTTGCCCAGCGCGGGCTGGATGACCACATAGCGAAACGCCTCGAAGCGGCTCATGGCGAGGGCTGCCGCGGCCTCCAGCTGACCCTTGGGGATCGCCTGGATGCCGGCGCGAATGATCTCCGTCGAATAGGCGCCGAGGTTGATCACCATCGCCAACACGGCCGCCTGCCACTCACTGAGACGAATGCCCAGTGAAGGCAGGCCGAAGAAGATGAAGAACAACTGCACGATGAAAGGCGTGTTGCGGATCAGCTCCACATAGGCACCGAACACCCAGTCGAACGGTCGCAGGCGCCAGGCCCGCACCGCGGCCCCGACCACACCGATGGCGACGCCGAGCAACGTACCGATGACAGTCAGCTCCAGGGTGAAGATTGCGCCCTTGAGCAGCAGGTCACCCTGCTGCAGCACCGGCAAGAAATCGAATTGATAAGCCATGGATGGCCCCCCGGCAGCAATGGCTCAGAGATCGGCAGGCAGCGGCTGCTTCAGCCACTTCTCGGCGTTGCGATTGAGGCTGCCATCGGCCTTGGCTTCGGTGATGATCGCGTTGACCTTCTGCAGCAGCGCCGGCTCGTTCTTGGCCAGGCCGATGTAAACCGGAGAGTCCTTCAGCTTGACCTTCAGCACCGGGACCTTGGCCGGGTTCTTCGCGGCGATGGCCGCCATCACCACACTGCCGCTGGCGATCAGATCAACCTGTCCGGACAAGTAGGCAGCGATGGTGGAGTTGTTGTCCTCGAAGCGTTTGATGGTGGCGTCCTTGGGTGCCACGGCGCTCAACTCCATGTCCTCGATCGAACCCCGGGTAACGCTGATGGTCTTGCCCGAGAGTGCATCGAGCGCGGTGATGGCAACGTCCTCGGGGCCGAACACCGCCAGGTAGAAAGGCGCGTAAGGCGTGGAGAAATCGATCACCGCTTCACGCTCGGGGTTCTTGCCCAGGCTGGAGATCACCAGGTCCACCTTGCCGGTGGTGAGGAACGGAATGCGGTTGGTGCTGTTGACGGGTGTCAGCGCCAGCTTCACTCCCAGCTTGTCGGCCAGCAGTTGCGCGGTGTCGATATCCAGGCCGCGCGGCTTGAGGTCAGGCCCGACGGAACCGAAGGGCGGGAAGTCCTGGGGCACCGCCACCTTCAGTACG
Source organism: Pseudomonas sp. OTU5201 (assembly GCF_038440135.1). Classification (NCBI taxonomy): domain Bacteria; kingdom Pseudomonadati; phylum Pseudomonadota; class Gammaproteobacteria; order Pseudomonadales; family Pseudomonadaceae; genus Pseudomonas; species Pseudomonas sp. OTU5201. The sequence goes on from NZ_JASATC010000041.1 coordinate 31,569, forward strand.
CCGCGCTCGCTGATATCGCTCAGCGCATCCGCCTGGGCGATGGGCTGGGCCAGCGCGCCGCCGCAAAGAAGAGTCGCCAGCAGAAGGTTCCGGAATTTACTCATGGGGCTTACCTCGGGGTAGATGGCAGGACAATTTTCCTGTCAGGCCCCAGTGCACAGCCCATGCCAGCAAGCGCTCGGAAACCTGGCTGAATCGTTAAATCCAGCAGGCACAAGGTCTTACTGGTCTGAACAGTTGAAGTTGCTGACCACTTGGTCAACCGAGCCCGTGCACCCCTTCCGTGCAGCGGCTTTCAGCCGTGCGCCAGGCCGGAGCAACGCTTGCAAAGTGCACCTGTCCGGCCGTAAAAGATGTCCATTCGACGAACCAACTGGTCTGAACAGCATGCTCGACACCATCCCTCGCGCAGTCCCCGAAATTGCCCTGCAGGCCATCCAGAAACTGATTCGCGATGGGGGTTATCAGGCGGGCGACGCCCTGCCCTCGCAACGCGACCTGGCCGAGCAGCTTGGCGTCAGCCGCGCGTCCCTGCGCGAAGCGCTCTCTTCCCTCAGCGCCCTGGGGCTGATCAGCGTGCAGCCCGGCAAGGGCGTGTTCGTACAGACGCCTTCTCCGACCCTGCGCACAGCGCCCCAGGGGTTCTCCTGGCCTTATTCCGAGCAGGTTTCGGCCGCGGATACCTTCCAGCTGCGCTATGTGCTGGAAGGCTTCTCCGCCGGCCAGGCCGCCATTTCCCTGACCGCCGAAGACATCGACCAACTGGAGGCCAATGTGGCGGCCATGCGCCAGGAACTCCGTGCCGCCGATTTCGAGGCGGCCGCACGCCTCGATTTCGAGTTTCACAGACGTTTGCTGGAAGCCAGCGGCAACCGCGCCATGCTCCAGATCATCACCGCCAGCCAGGACATTTTCCTGGAGAGTCAGAAGCTCCCCTTCATCCGTCCCGAGCGGGCCATGGAAACCTGGCAGGAGCACCGCAAGATCCTCCGCCACCTCGCCCGCCATGCCTGCGGTCCGGCACAGAAAGCGATGCAGGAACACATCCGCAACGCAGCGTCGCGCACGGGCATTCTCTTCCCTGTCTGATGACGGGCTCACCAATCCAGAGGCATCGGTGAGCCCTACTCCTCAGGCCTGCTTCAATTGCGCCGGGTCGATCGGCAGGCTGCGCAAGCGCTTGCCGGTCGCGGCGTAAATGGCATTCACCACCGCCGGGGCGATGATCACGGTGGACACTTCGCCCAGGCCACCGGGGGACTCGCCGCTGTTGATGATGTGGGTCTCGATGGGTGGGACCTCGTTGATACGCAGCAGTCGGTAGCTGTCGAAGTTGCCCTGCTCGACCCGGCCGTCCTTGAAGGTGATGTTGCCGAATAGCGCAGCCGTCAGGCCGAAGACGGTGCCGCTTTGCATCTGCGCCACCACCGAGTTGGGGTTGATCGGAATGCCGCAATCCACCACGCCGGTGACCTTGTTCACCTTCACCGCACCGCTGGCATCCACGCTGACTTCCGCTACTTGCGCCGCGTAGGTGCCAAAGCAATAGGTCAGCGCGACGCCACGGCCGTGCCCGGCTGGCAGAGGTGAATCCCAGCCGGATTTCTCGCGCAGTGTTTCCAGCACCTTCAGCGCCCGTGGGTGTTTCTCCAGCAGCGGGTAGCGATACGTGAACGGATCGGCCTTATTCATCACCGCCAGCTCATCCATGAAGCCTTCCACCATGAAGGCGTTCTGGGTGTGCCCCACGCCGCGCCAGAAGGCGGGGACAATGCCTTTCGGGGGCTCATGGCGCACGTAGTGCACCGCCAGGTTGGGAAAACCGTAGGGCCCGCAGGCGTCGCGCACCGCGTCACGGTCAACGCCATCTTTGAACAAGGCCGGTGCCCAACGCGCCAGGATCGAACCCCCGGTGACCTTGTGGGTCCAGGCCACCGGCCGGCCCTGCTCGTCGAGACCGGCGGACAGGTGGTTGTAGTGGAAAGGCCGCAAGGTACTGTGGCGGGTATCTTCCTCGCGGGAGTAGATGACCTTAACCGGGTAATCCACCTGCTTGGCGACTTCCACCGCATGGCCGACGAAGTCGGTTTCCAGGCGTCGACCGAAGCCGCCACCAAGCAATTGGTTGTGCACCTGCACCGACTCCTCGGGCAATCCGGTGAGCTGCGCCGCGAGGGTCTTGGCCCGGGTCGGCACCTGGATGCCGAGCCAGAGGTCGCAACGGTCCTTGCGCACGTGGGCCGTGCAGTTGACCGGTTCCATGCAGGCGTGGGCGAGGAACGGCACCTGGTAGGTCACCTCGACTTTCTTAGCCGCCTTGCTCATCGCCTCCTGCACATTACCCTCGGCACGGGCCTGCACGCCCTCTGCCTTGGACGCCTCCGCAATGTTCTTCAGCAGATCGGCACTGGAAACCTTGGCGTTCTCACCCTCGTTCCACTTGATCTGCAGCGCTGCCAGGCCCTTGCGTGCCGCGCCGGTGTGATCGGCAATCACCGCGACCGCATTGTTCGTCCGCACCACCTTGTGTACGCCCTTGACCGCCATGGCCGGCGCTTCGTCCACCTCGGCCAGGGTGCCGCCTATGACGGGGCAGATGGTCAGCGCCGCGACCTTCACACCCTCGGGACGGGCGTCGATGCCGTACATGGCCTTTCCCCGGACCTTGTCCGGGCCATCGGTGCGTTTGGCCGGCGTGCCGATCAGCTTGAACTGGGCTGGCTCCTTCAGGGCAACCTCGCCCGGCATCGGCAGTTTCGCGGCGGCGTCCACCAGTTCGCCATAGCCCAGCTTGCGCCCGCTTTCCGCGTGCACCACGACGCCGTTCTCAGCCTTGCAGCTCTCGACCGGCACCGACCACTGCTGCGCTGCCGCCGTCACCAGCAGGGTGCGTGCAGTGGCGCCAGCCTGGCGCAAGGGGATCCAGTTGGCCGGTACCGATGTCGAGCCACCCGTGACCTGGAAGCCCAGCATCGGGTTGGCGTAGCGCTTGTCGTCGGCCGGAGCGTGCTCGATCACCACCTGGTCGAGGGCCACTTCCAGCTCTTCGGCGATCAGCGCGGGCATCGAGGTGTACGTGGCCTGGCCCATTTCCACAGGCTGGATGATGAAGAACACCTTGCCGCTGCGATCGATACGGATGTAGGCGTTCGGACTGAATTCACCCCCTGCGGCCCGTGCATCGCCCATCAGGCCCGGCACGGTGAAGCTGATCAGCAGGCCGCCACCCACCGCGGCGCTGGCCTTGAGAAAGCCCCGACGGCTGAGGCCGAGGTCGGCGATTGCGCTGATGTCGTTCATGCTGCGCCCTCCCCTTTGGCCGGCTTCGGCCCAGCCGCTACCTTGATGGCCTCGCGGATGCGCAGGTAGGTGCCGCAGCGGCAGATGTTGCCGGACATGGCGGCGTCGATTTCCGCGTCACCGGGATTGGGGTTGGTCGCCAGCAACGCTGCGGCGGACATGATCTGCCCCGATTGGCAGTAGCCACACTGCACCACCTCCTGGGCCAGCCAGGCGTCCTGCACACGCTGGCCTACTTCGGTGTCGCCGATACCTTCGATGGTGGTGATTTCCGCGCCCGCCATACTGCTCACCGGCATCAGGCAGGAGCGCACCGCCGCACCATTCATATGCACGGTGCAGGCACCGCACAGGGCCATGCCACAGCCGAACTTGGTGCCGGTCATACCCAGCACGTCACGCAGCACCCACAGCAACGGCGTATCAGGATCGACGTCGACGCTGTGCTCAGCGCCGTTGATCTTCAAGGTGAGGGCCATATCGCCTCCTGTTGGTTTTCATCAGGAGCCCGTCTGCACGGGCATTGCACGGTTCGCCAGGGCAATACGGCGGCCCCGGAAGCAAAGGCAGGGTAAGGGATTGATCAAGGAGCGCCTGAGTGGGCTTCGGGTGGCGTGCCTGGGTAGCCGACAAGCAGAACCTGAAGCATGGGTGCCTCCGTAGGTAGGCCGTTCCATCAGGGCTGGGTGGCTGGCGGCTCCGAGGCGCCAGCGTGGGGTATCCGAAGCATGCTAGAAGCGCAGGCGGAAACTGCCAAACGATTTAAACGCACCACTCGGGTGAGTTTTTTTCAAGCCTTTTCGAAGCCCGGATGCCACTCGCGGTATCCTGTTGCGCTCGCTCGCACAGGCCCGATGTTCCGATGTCCGCTGCCCTCTCCCAGGAAAACCTCCCTCCCGTTCTCGCCGGCCCCATGCTGCGCCGGATCGAAGCCCGCCGCCTGGTGTTCTGGCTGGTCGGCTCGCGCAGGTTGACGCCAACGCTGCGCCTCTCCCTGGAGGGGGGCGTCGAGTACCCGCTGGGCGCGGACTGCTGCCGGGTGATCCCCTTCGGGCGGCATGCCTACTTGCACTTGATCGACCTGCGACTGGAGACCTCCCTGCCCCTGGACCAGCAAATCGACTACGACCTGTTGATCGACGGCGCCGGCATTGCCCAGTGGGCTCCTCACCTGATTTACGGCGAGGCGAGCCAGCCCGGTTTCGTCCTGCGCTCACGCATCGACCAACTGCTTCATGGCTCTTGCCGCAAGCCGCATTATCCGGCGGATGACGGTCTGCGCTGCGCTGATCGCCTGCTGGCATCCGGCCCCGCGCCTGAACAGCGACCCGCCCTGCTGATGCTGAGCGGCGACCAGGTTTACACCGACGATGTCGCCGGCCCCATGCTGCGGGCCATCCATCAGTTGATCGCACGACTCGGGCTGTTCGATGAACGCCTGGACGGCGCCGTGGTGAACGACAGCACGGCCCTGTATGCGCACCCTGCCGGTTACTACCACCGGGCCGACCTGCTGCCGGCGCTGGAAAGCAACGAAACCCTGCGCGAGCGGTTCTTTGGCGGCGCACGCAAACCCATCTTCACCAGCAGCAACGCCGAAAACCATCTGGTGACCCTGGCCGAAGTGCTGGCCATGTACCTGCTGTCCTGGTCGCCGGTGCCCTGGACGCTGATAGATCCGCAGATTCCCGTCCTGGCGCCCAAGGAGGCCGAGCGCTACCGCCTGGAAGAATCGCGCCTGGAAGGATTCCGAGCGGCGCTTCCCGCTGCCGCGCGTGTGTTCGCCCACCTGCCGACGCTGATGATCTTCGACGATCATGACATCACCGACGACTGGAACCTTTCGGCCCAGTGGGAGCAGACCGCTTACGGCCATCCGTTCTCCAAGCGCATCATCGGCAATGCGCTGCTGGCCTATATGCTCTGCCAGGGCTGGGGCAACGATCCGGCCACCTTCGCCGAACTGCTGGACCGAACCGAGTCGCTGGCCGCCACGGCCGCTGATGACAACACCCTGAACAGCACGACCCTGGACGGACTGATTGACCGCCTGATTAGCTTCAACCGCTGGCAATACGTGCTGCCCACTACGCCGGCGCTGGTGGTGCTGGACACGCGCACCCGCCGCTGGCGCAGCGAAATCGACCTCAAGCGCCCCTCCGGCCTGCTGGACTGGGAAGCACTGAGCGAATTGCAACAGGAACTGCTGGACCACCCTTCGGCCATCATCGTGTCACCGGCACCGGTTTTCGGGGTCAAGCTGATCGAGACGGTACAGCGGGTGTTCAGTTGGCTGGGCTACCCGCTGCTGGTGGACGCGGAGAACTGGATGGCCCATCGCGGCGCGGCCCAGGTGATCCTCAACATCTTCCGCCACTCGCGCACGCCGGGCTCCTACGTGATTCTCTCCGGCGACGTGCACTACTCCTTCGTCTACGATGTGCTGATCCGCCATCGCCAGCAGGGGCCGAAGATCTGGCAGATCACCAGCAGCGGCATCAAGAACGAATTCCCGCGCCGCCTGCTGGATGTGTTCGACCGCCTCAACCGCTGGCTCTACTCGCCGCGCTCGCCGCTGAACTGGTTCACCAAGCGCCGCCCGATGAAGGTGATGCCGCGTACGCCCGAGCACAGCAAGGCCGGCGAGCGACTATGGAACTCCGCCGGCCTCGGCCAGGTGTTCTTCGATGACCAGGGGCGACCATCGCGCATCTTCCAGCTCAACGCCGATGGCACCGAGCCCACCGAATTCCTCGAAGACCGCGACGACGAGGCGGATGAACAACCCGTGGCCCGGCGGGTATGATGCCTCCTCGCTCTTCTGACGGCCCTTCCATGAGTACGACTCCCCCCTTCGGCACCGGCGACGCCTCCTACCAGGCCGCCGGTGGCATCGACGGCCTGCGCCGGCTGGTCGACGACTTTTACCGCCTGATGGACGAACTGCCCGAAGCCGCCGACCTGCGCCGCCTGCATCCGGAAAGCCTGGAACTGTCCCGCGACAAGCTGGCCTGCTTCCTCAGCGGCTGGCTCGGCGGGCCGAAGCTGTTCAGCGAGAAGTACGGTTCCATCTCCATTCCGTCCTTTCACGCCCAATGGCCAATCGACGAATCCCTCAGCGCTGCCTGGCTGGGCTGCATGGAACGCGCCATCGCCCTGCAGCCCTTCTCACCGGCGTTCGCCGACTACCTACTGGCGCAGTTGCGCGTACCCGCCCATCGCGCAGTGCAGGCCAGCCGCGCACGGCATTCAGGGACGTAATCCAACCACGTCGTTCGCGGTGTTTCCTGTGGGGATGATTTCAATCGCCCCCACAGTACCCTGACCTCCCGCCTGACCACCCATCGGACTTTTGACGGCCTCGCGAGCACGCCCCTATAGTCAGCACCGCTTATCGTATGGAGACCTTCCAATGCCCCCTCGTGAAGAGAACTTCGGCTTTCTACTCGCCGATGTCTCCCGGCTGATGCGCAGGTCCTTCGAGAGGCGCCTCACCGGCAGCACGCTGACGCTCAGCCAGGCCCGCGCCCTGGCCCATATTTCGCGCAACGAGGGCTGCCGCCAGGTGGAGTTGGCCGACCAGCTGGAGGTCAAGCCCATCACCCTCGCCCGGCTGCTCGACCAGTTGGAACAGGCCGGACTCGTGGAGCGCCGGCCCGATCCCGAGGACCGCCGCGCCTACCGCCTCTACCTGAGGGAAAAGGCCGAGCAGGCCCTGCTGGATATCCGCGAGGTCGCCGCCGCCACGCATGCCGAGGCCCTGCGCAATCTCTCCGGGGCTGAAGCCGATGCACTCGCGATGGCGCTGCGCAAGATGCGCGAGAACCTGTCCTCCCGTTGATTCCCTGAGGTTCCCCAAGCCGTCGCAAGCGTTCGCCAAGCCGGGCACCCAGGTGGTGGTTGAGTGAGCTAACCCGCAGGCTGGCGGCGTAGCTGATTGCGCCGCCAGGCCGCGGGTGGCGCGCCGAACTCGCGGCGGAACGCACGGCTGAACGCTGTGTCGGTCTGGTAGCCAACATCCTCGGCGATGCGCGCCAAGGGGGCGTTGCTGCGGCGCAGCAAGTTGGCGGCCAGCAGCATTCGCCATTGGGTCAGGTACTGCATCGGCGAGCTGCCCACCATCTGCTGGAAGCGCTCGGCCAGGACCGAACGCGACGTGCCGGCAGTGCGCGCCAGATCTTCCAGGGTCCAGGCCTGGGCCGGGCACCTGTGCAGGGCATTGAGCGCCGTGCCGACGATGCGGTCGCCCAGTCCCACCAACCAACCGGTGCGCCCTTCCGCCTGTTCGTTCATGTACAGGCGCAACACCTCGATGAACAACACCTCCGCCAGTTTGGCCAGGACCCCCTCGCCGCCCGGCCGCGGCGACTTCGCCTCGGACAGGGCATAGCGCACCGAAGCCTCCAGCCAGGGGCCGGCACTGGATTCCCGTACATTCACGCGCACCAGCGGGGGTAGCCCGGCCAGCAGCATGTCCGCCAGCCGTGCATCGCACGCCAGGTAGCCACACACCAGACGAGTGATCGCACCACCCCCGCCATAGGCCAGTTGTCGCGGCCGGCGAGCCAGCACCTGGTCCAGGCGCCCACCCGTGGCCGGCGGCAATCCGGGCTGTGACGTCATGCGATGGGCGTGCCCCTGGGGGAAAATCACCACATCACCCGCCACCAGGTGCACGGGGGAGGCGTGGCCAAGCTCGACGAAGCATTCACCCGAGGTAATCAGATGGAAGATCACCACCCGCTCGGCGCCGGGCTCCAGCAAAGGCGCTACCGAGTCGGCACGCGGCGACTGGTAGCACCAGGGCGCACTGAACCTGGCGTTGATGAAAATGGCGCCGACCAGGCGGACGACGCGCAGGGTTTCCGATAGAGCGTCCATCAGCCCTCACCTCCGGCGGCATTCCTCAAATTCTGGGCGTCCACAGGCGTTTGCAGAGCCCGGCCGGATAAATGGCCATGCTCAGGCGGACGATTGGATAGGCCTTGCCGACGCTCGGGCAGGACGACGCCGCTACAGAGGCGGATAGTTCGCCTGCACGCCCCTTGCTGCCCCATCCACTAAAGGCGTGTTTGCAACACCCGAGAAGCCAAGAAAACGAGGTCACCATGCCCAAGTTCCTCATCGAAAGAGAGATACCGGAAGCTGGAAAACTCACGGAACGAGACCTCAAAGCCATATCACAGAAGTCCTGCCGAGTACTCCGAGAACTCGGTCCAGAGGTGCAATGGGTCCAGAGCTACGTCACCGACGACAAGCTGTACTGCGTCTACATAGCCGCCAGCGAGGAGCTGGTGAGAGAGCACGCCCAGCAGGGCGGCTTTCCCGCCAATCGCATTGCCCGCATCAGCTCGATCATCGACCCGACCACAGCCGAATGAGTCCCGAAAATGACCACCGCAACTGATCTCACTGCTCTGAAAAGCCGTCAGATGGCCTCCTGGGCCAGCGGCGACTACGCCGTGATCGGCACCACCCTGCAACTGGTCGGCGAGCTGCTGGCCGAAGCCTGCGACCTTCGCCATGGTGAATCGGTATTGGACGTCGCTGCCGGCAACGGCAACGCGACCCTGGCCGCCGCGCGCCGCGGCGCCCGGGTAACCTCCACCGACTACGTCCCGGCGCTGCTGGAGCGTGGCAGGGAGCGTGCCCAGGCGGATCATCTGGAAGTAAGTTTCCAACCAGCCGACGCCGAGAACCTGCCGTTCGCCAACGCCAGCTTCGACGTGGTGATGTCGACCTTCGGGGTGATGTTCACCCCCGACCAGGCCAAGGCTGCCGCCGAACTGGCGCGCGTCTGCCGCCCGGGCGGGCGCATAGGCCTGGCGAGCTGGACGCCGGAAGGCTTCATCGGCCAGATGTTCAAGACCCTCGGTCGTCATCTACCACCACCGCCAGACGTGCAGCCGCCATCGCGCTGGGGCGTTGAAAGCCACCTGCGTGAACTGTTCGACGACAGTGCACGGGAGATCTCGGTGGCGCGCCGCCTGTTCAACTTCCGCTATCAGTCCGCCGCACACTTCATCGAAGTCTTCCGTACCTGGTACGGCCCGGTGCACAAGGCATTCGCCGCACTCCCAGCCGATGGCGCAGTCGCACTCGAGCGCGACCTGACCGAACTGCTGGAGCGCTATAACCGCGCGGGGCCGGAGTCGCTGATTGTGCCGAGCGAGTACCTGGAGGTGGTGATCACTCGCCGTTGACGGGTGAATCACTTGTAGCTCGGATGCGATCCGGGAAGCTCGTGCAGCGATCCACGGATTTCATCCGGGCTACAGGCCCCCCGTGAGACATCCTGAATTTCCACAAATCTGGTAGCCTCGGGCTTTCCGCCGTACCGGCCCAGCCAGGGAAGCCCAGGACCCATGCCCACTTCGATTCTCGACCCACTGGACTATGAAATCGTTCGCGAACTGCAGGAGGATGGACGCCGTGCCTTCCGCGAAGTCGCGCGCAACCTGTCGGTCCCTGAAGCCACGGTGCGTACACGGGTAAAGCGCTTGCAGGACCAGGGCATCCTGCAGATCCTCGCCTTCACCAACCCATCCAAGCTGGGCCAGGCCAAACTCGCGCTCTTCTTCGTTTCGGTCGCTCCGCAGGATCACGATCGGGTGGTCGACACGCTCGGACGCTGGAGTGAAGTCAGCTATCTCTCCACGACCCTCGGAACTGCCGATATCTGCGTGCAGGTCCTCTGCCGCGACGACGAGACGCTATGGGGCCTGCAACAGAAAGTACGCAGCCTTCCCGGCGTACAGGACGTGCGGATGATGCAGGAAGTGAAGGTGCACAAGATCCGTTTCACCATTCCATCGGCACAGCCTGCCGAAGAATGAGCGACAAGGGCCGGGCGGCGCTCCGCCTGAGCCCATGCTCACCGCCCCTGGTGAGCTGAACCCACCCTGCACACAGCACTCTGCCCCCTTTCCCCCCGTTCATCCACACCCTGCGCATTTTCTTCTCTTCATCTCCGCGCATTGCGCAATTCTGCACACGCTCTTGTCGCGCACAGCGTCTGCCTTGCCTACCGGCCGGAAGCCTGAACCCCCTCAAGCACGGGCCTTGCAGCGTGGGTGCCGTGTTGGTGCGCCAGGTGCGCCACTCAAGCGCAATGCGTATTTTTATTACGCACACATTGCGCAATGCGTATTTTCAATCGATCTATACGTATACATGCGCAATTAATCGGCATAGCATCCACTCATCGCGCGACCTTCCTACAAAACACAGCACAAGATGAGGGCGATGCAATGCACCAGGCCAATTCAGGCGCCGAGCCATCGGCAGTACTTGCAAAATCCATTCGCTGGTGGGATGGGGTGGCCATCACCCTGAGCCTGCCCGCAGCCCTGTTCGTCGGCCTTGGCTACTCCATTGGCGCCATCGGTGCCTGGGCGGCACTGGCGCTCTGGGCGGCGATTGCCGCTGTCGCCGTCCTGCATAACTGGGTCTATTCGGAAATGGGCGCCATGTTTACCGAGAAATCGGGCGGCATCGCGCTTTACGCCAACGAGGCCTGGAGCCAACGCATCCCCTGCCTCGGTCCGCTGGCCACTTACGCTTACTGGTTCGCCTGGGCCACGGCGCCGGCAATCTGGGGCCTGGCGGTGGCGCAGATTCTCACCGAGCAGTTCTTCCCCAACGCCAGCTACAGCCTGGACCTGGGGGTGATGCAGCTGGACCTGCCGCAAATGATCGCCCTTGGCGTGGCGCTGTTTTCCTGGGCCCTAAGCATGGTCAACCTGCGTTTCACCATGGTCATCATCACCGCCGCCGGCGTGCTGCTGATGATCCCGGTGCTGCTCTTCAGCGGCAGTTTCCTGGCCAGCGGCTGGAGCACCAGCAGCTTCACCTGGCGTATCAGCGCTGACGCCGTAGGTGTGCGCACCGTGCTCGCCTGGCTGTTCGTGATGGCCTGGTCGGCCTACGCCGTGGAAGCCGCCGCCTCCTTCATTCCCGAATTCCGTGACACCGTGCGTGACACCCGCAAGGCGTTGCGCATCTCCGCGCTGATCCTGCTGCTGGTGTTCACCCTGACGCCGCTGGGCCTGGCGGGCCTGCTGGGTGAGCAGACCCTGTCCGAGCATCCCTACGGTTTCCTCCAGGTAGGTTCCCAGGTGCTGCTGGGAGGTGGCGCAGCGCTGATCACCCTGGTGTTGATCGCCGGCATTCTGGTGCTCTCGGTCATGGGCACCGCCGATGCTGGTCGCGCCCTTTACCAGAGTTCGCTGGATGGTCTGACCGTCCGCCAGTTCGGCACCCTGAACCGCTCCGGGGTGCCGGCCCGCGCCGTCACCGTGCAGCTGCTGATCAACATTGCCCTGGTGTTGTTCGTCGGCAATGCCCTGGCCGTGATCGTCGCCGGCAACGTCGGTTACGTGCTGGCCCATCTGCTGGCGGTGACCGGTTTCGTGGTGCTGCGAAAGGACCGTCCGGACGCCGCCCGCCCGATTCGCCTGGGTCGTGGTTGGGTCGCCATTGCCATCGGCCTCGCCCTGTTCGATGGGCTGATCCTGGTGGTCGGCACCACCAGCGCCTCCATCACCGGCTACGGCGGTTTGAAGGAAGTGGGCATCGCCGTCGCCGTGCTCGCCATCTCCCAGGTGCTCTTCCGCCTGCGTCGCTTGCAAGACCGCGCCCAACCCGCGCCCGCCCCCTTTCACTGATCCAGATAACGCCAGAAGGAACCACCCTGATGAGCACCGATAACAAGGCCCGCCTTGCGTGGCCGAACAAGAGCCCTGTTGCCGTTTCACTGACCTTCGACGTGGACGCGGAAGCTGGCCTGCTGGGCGAAAGCCCGACCTTCGCCCGCCGCCTGACCAGCCTGTCCGAGGGTCGCTTCGGCGTCACCCGTGGCGTGCCGCGCATCCTCGAACTGCTGCGTCGCCACAAGATTCCGGCGTCTTTCTTCGTTCCCGGCCATACCGCAAACCTGCACCCCGGTCTGATCGAGCAACTGCTCGAAGACGGCCACGAAGTGGGCCATCACGGCCACATGCACCTGCGCAGCGACCGCATTTCCGTCGCCGAGCAGGAAGACGAAATGGAGCGTGGGCTGGAGGCCCTGACCCGCGCCGGCGCGCCGAAACCCGCAGGCTACCGGTCCTCGTCATGGGAACTGACCCCGGAAACCTTCGAGCTGGTCCTGGCCAAGGGCTTCGCCTACGACTCCAGCTGCATGGGCGACGACCGCCCCTACTACGAGACCTGGAACGGCGCTTCCATCCTCGAACTGCCGGTGCACTGGTCCCTGGACGACTGGCCCATGTTCGGCTGGGGCATCGATAACGGTGGCAACTTCACCCACCCGCGCACCCTCGCTGACACCTGGCTTGCCGAGTACGAATCGGCCCGCCGCGACGGCCGCCACACCACCTTTACCATGCACCCGGAGGTAATCGGCCGCGCTGCGCGCTTCGAGCAACTGGAGCGCTTCGTCGAGCGACTGGTGAGCGATGGCGATGTCTGGTTCGCACGCCTGGACGACGTGGCGAAGCAGGTCGCTCCGCAACTGAAGAAGGTGGCCTGATGAGCATTCGTTTCCGCTCCACTGCCGTCGAGCCGGCCGCCCGAGGCCTGGAATTCGGCCGCGTACATGCCGGGAAAATCCACGCGACGGTCGAGCGCTACAGCGCCCTGTTCCAGCGTGTGGCAACCCGGCCCTACGACATGCTCGCCCTGGGCAGCCAGTCGCTGGCGCGCATCGCCTCCTTCGCTCCGCCGCTGTATGACGAAATCCTCGCCATGGCCGAAGGCGCCGCCATCGAGCCCTCGTACCTCGGCGCCATCAACGCGCGGACCGAAATCCTCGCCTTCCTCGGCGCGCAGTTGCGTGGCGAGTGCTCCACCGTGGTCCGCCTGGAACCCTTCAGCGGCACGCCCGCTACCGCGCAGACCTGGGATTGGTACGCGGAATTCGCTGACCACTGGCTGACCTGGGAAATCCCCCATGCCGACGGCAGCCTGACCACCACCGTCACCGAGTTCGGCATCGTCGGCAAGGCGGGGGTCAACAGCCGGGGACTGGGCGTGCACTTCAACATCCTCCACCACGCCCACGACGGCCAGGGCATCGGCGTGCCGGTTCACGTGGCCTCGCGCTGGATGCTGGACAGCTGCAACGACATCAACCAGGCGCTGCAATTGCTGGGCTCGGCCAAGGTGTCCGCCTCCAGCTCGTTGACCCTGATCGCAGCGAAGGAGAACTCCAGCGCCGCCGTTTCCGTGGAACTGCACCCCGGCGGACCGGGCCTGGTGTTCCCCGACGCCGATGGCCTGCTGGTGCACACCAACCATTTCCTTTCCAGCCCGGCGCGGGAGTTCGACACCGAGCCCGCCGCCTACCCGGACACCCTGGTGCGCCATGACCTGCTGGTGCGCCGCCTGTCCGGCCGCGAGGGGCTGACGCCGCAGAAGCTGCTGACCGCGCTGAACAGCCACCTCGGTGGCGGCGCCGCGCTCTGCTGCCACCCGGCCCCGGCCCAGCCTGCGGCAGGCCAGTACGCCACCCTGGCCAGCATCGTCATCGATGTTGCCAACGGCACCCTCACCGCCCTGCCCGGCGGCCCTTGCGGCCATCCGGAATGGCTCGACAACAACTGATCGATTTCACCCCAAGGCAACCAAGGAGCCATCCCATGCTCACGCTCAAACGCCTCGACAACATGGACATCCTCACCAACGACGTCCAGCGCCTGGTGGACTTCTACCACGGCACGCTCGGCCTCGGTTTCTTCCTGCCCTACGTGGCCGAAGAGAAGTGGGCCGCCATCGAGATGGGCAACGTCACCCTGTACATCTTCCACACCACCGATACCACACCGGTTGAACGCCGCACTGCGGTGAACCTGGAAGACAAGCCCGGATTCGACTCCTTCGCCTTCGAGGTGGAGAACCTCGACGCCGCCATCGACTACCTCGACGGCAAAGTGGAATGGGTGACCGCCGAGCCCATCGAGTGGCAGCACCCCAATGGCACCCATTACCGCTACCGCCCGATGTTCGACCCGGACGGCAACATGTTCTACGTCACCGAGCCGCACAAGACCGTCTGACCGCACCACCCCATCGGAGAAACCCCATGACTGCTGCAACCCAAGGGGCCCTGGCTACCCAGGCGCCCGAGGCGGTGCTCGCCCTGTCGCCGGCCGCCCAACGCCTGGAGGGCCGCGTCGCCCTCGTTACCGGAGCCGGCCGTGGCGCCGGCCGTGCCCACGCTCGCCTGCTGGCATCCCGTGGCGCGGCGGTGGCCATCGTCGACATCGATGAAGACGTGGCCCGCGCCACTGCCACCGAGATCGAAGCCGCCGGTGGCCGCGCCATCGCCCTGGTCGCCGACGTCACCGACCGTCCGCTGGCCGAGCGCCTGGTGGCCGAGGTGGCGAAAACCCTTGGCGGGATCGACATCCTCGTGCACAACGCCGGGATGATGTATTCGCTCAAGGGGCTCGCCGAAACCGACGACGCCAACTTCGACCGCCTGCTGGCGATCAACGTCCACGCCCCGCTCTACCTCACCCGCGCCGCCTTGCCGCACCTGCGCAAGAGCCGCGCCCCGCGCGTGATCTTCATCAATTCGCAATGGGGCCAGGTACCCGACGGCCACTCCTACGGCTACATGGTCGGCAAGGCGGCCCAGTTGGGCCTGATGAAAACCATGGCCAAGGAATTCGTCAGCGAAGGAATCCTGGTCAACGCCATCACCCCCGGCGCCATCCTCACCCGCATGGTTCCGGAGGAATACGTGGAAGGCGAGAAGGCCAACATCCCGCTGGGTCGCCTGGTCCACCCCGAGGAAATCGCCGCCGCCGTGGCCTTCCTCGCATCCGACGAAGCCGCGTTCATCGCCGGCCAGGCCCTGCCGGTGAACGGCGGTGCCCTGGTCGTCGGCATCTGAACCCGAGAACAAGAAATACGCCGTGAGGAACTACCCATGAACACCCCCCTTCCGCAACGCCAGCGCGCCGAACAGGCCATGCGCCGCCAATGGTTCCCGGTCGCCCGTTCGGCGGACCTGGCCACCCCGCAATCCGCCACCTTGCTGGGCCAGCGCCTGGTGGTGTATCGCACAGAATCCGGCAAGGCCGTGGTACAGGACGCCCGCTGCCCGCACCGCGGCGCCGACTTCGCCCTGGGCAAGGTGCACGGCGAGAACATCGCCTGCCCCTACCACGGCTGGCAGTTCAGCGCCGAAAGCGGCAAGTGCAGCCACATCCCATCCCTGGAAGACCCGTGCAAGATCCCACCGCAGGCGGCCATTCGCACCTACCCGGCCGTCGAGCGTTTCGCCCATGTCTGGACCGTACTGGAAGAACCGGCCACCGAGCTCTACAACCCCGCGCAATGGCGGGGACCGGAGCTGGACTGGCTGGCCGCCACGCCGCTGGAATCGCCCACCGGCGTTGCCGTGGCCATCGAGAACTTCCGCGACGTCGCGCACTTCCCCTTCGTCCATGAAGTGTCCATGGGGCCGAGCAAGCACATCGTCGAACCGCTGAACGTCAAGCGCGAAGGCCTGGACATCTGGATGCAGCGACCGCTGGACGCCGGTGACGGCGACTGGGCCAACGATGGCGACTGCATGATGTTCTATCACTGCGTCGCACCGGGCCTGGCGAGCATCACTTATGACTACGAGCGCCTGGGCAAGCGCATTGTCGCCGGCTTCCCCAGCCCGGTGGCCTACGACGAGGTGAAGATCTTCTGGGGCGTAGCCAACGAGCGTGCCTACAAGGGCCTGTCCCTCGAGGAATGCCTGCGCATCGAGGAAATGGTCTACCTGGAAGACATGCCCATCGCCGCCGGCATCTGGCCGCGCGAGATCGACTGGGACGGCTTTTTCGTCGAGCACTCGGTGCCGGCCGACCTCTTCACCCTCAACTACCGCCGTGCCTTCCGCGAATTCATCGAGCGCGCGAACCAGCCGGTGGCGCCGCAGGTGGTGTCGTGAGCGCCCTGGCTGCGCAGGTCGAGGTACAGATCACTGGCATGCGGCTGGAAGCCGAAGGCGTGATCTCCCTCGAGCTGCAAGCGGCCGACCGCGCTCCGCTGCCGGAGTGGAATCCGGGGGCGCACATCGACCTGCTGTTGCCCTCGGGGCTGGTGCGCCAGTACTCCCTGTATGGCGACCCGCAAGACCGCTCACGCCTCTCCATCGGCGTGCTACTCGATGCCAAGGGCCGGGGCGGCTCGCGGGAAGTCCATGAGGGGCTGCGGGTCGGTCAGCGCATCGGCATCCGTGGTCCGCGCAATGCCTTCCCGCTCGCCGCTGGCCAGCGTTATCTCTTCGTTGCCGGGGGGATCGGCATCACGCCGATCCTCGCCATGGCCCGCGAGGCCCAACGCGCCGGTGCCGACTGGCAGTTGATCTACGGGGGCCGCTCGCGCAATTCCATGGCCTTCATCGATGAGCTGCTGGCCCTGGGCGGAGATCGCGTGTCCATCCAGCCGGCCGATGAAACCGGCCTGCTCGACCTGGAAGAGATCGCCGCCCGTGCCGCCGATGGCCGCCACGTGTACAGCTGCGGCCCGGCTCCCCTGCTGGATGCGTTGACCGAACGCTTCAAGGTGGACGGCCTCGCCGAGCGCCTGCACCTGGAACGCTTCGCCCCGTCGGCGCCCGCGCCCTGCACCGATAACGGCCAGGGCCTGACGGTAATCCTCGCCCGCAGCGGCCGCGAGGTGGCGGTGCCGGACGACCTCACGATCATGCAGGCCCTGCGCGAAGCCGGCTGCAACGTGTCGTCCTCTTGCGAGCAGGGCGTATGCGGCATGTGCGAGACCCGCGTACTGGCCGGCGAAGTCGATCACCGCGACATGCTGCTGACCGACGCCGAACGCGAGCGCAACAACGTCATGATGGTCTGCGTGTCCCGCGCGCGGACCCCGACCCTCACCCTGGATCTGTAAAGGAGGCATCTCGGGATGGCCGGGATTGAACAGCGCATCCTCAAGGTGTCGATCCTGGCCACCGCCCTGGTGGCCTGTGGCGGCATCGCCTTCGGCCTCTGGGCCGGCTCGCAGTCCATCGTTTTCGACGGGCTGTTCAACGCCATCGATTCCTGCATGGCAGTGCTTTCGCTGATGGTGTCGCAGCTTCTGGTGAAGCAGCCAGGCCGGCATTTCCAGCAGGGTTACTGGCATTTCGAGCCGCTGGTGCTGGCGCTCAATGGCAGCATACTCGTGCTGCTCTGCGTCTATGCACTGATCAACTCGGTCAGCGGCCTGATGCGCGGTGGACACGCCCTGGCGTTCGACACGGCGCTGATCTACGCACTGGTCACCCTGGCCTGTTCAGCGCTGATGCTCGGCTATCAGCGACGCCGCAACCGCAGCCTGAAGTCCGAACTGATCCAGCTGGATATCCAGAGCTGGCTGATCTCCACCCTGATAACCGCCGCCCTGTTGCTGGCCTTCGTTGCCGGTTTCCTCTTACAGGGAACACGCTGGCAATGGCTCGCGCCCTACATCGACCCGGCCATCCTCGCCCTGCTTTCGCTGCTGCTGATACCCGGCCCACTGCGAACGGTGATCAAAGCGCTGAAGCAGGTCCTACGCATCACCCCCGAAGCGCTGGACCACGATATCAGCGGGCTGATGACGGACATGACCCGGCGCTATGGCTTCGAGTGCAGTTCCCACTCGGTGGCCCAGATTGGCCGGGGTCTGTTCGTCGAAATCCAGATCGTGCTGCCCGAAGCCATGGACCGCTGGCGGGTTTCCGAGCTGGACGCCGTACGCGCGGAAATCGCCGCCGCCATTGGCCGCGAAGGGCCCAATCGCTGGCTGGCGATCGCCTTCACCCGTGATCGCCGCTGGATCTGAACCACCCCACCGCAAGAAGAAGAAAAAGGAGAAAGTCCCTTGAACCACGCCCTGAAAATGGCCGTGGCCGGCACCCTGCTGGCCAACTGCAACCTCAGTCAGGCCATTACCCTCAACGATGATTTCAGTGTGGCCCTGGAGGCGAGCCTGCTCAGCGACTACCGCATGCGCGGCCTGTCCCAGACCCTCGGCGACCCGGCGATCCAGGGCTCAGCCACCCTGCTCCACAGTAGCGGCCTCTATGTCGGAGCCTGGAGTTCGAACGTCGACTTCGGAGGACCCAGCAAGACCCGCCAGGAACTGGACGGCTACGCCGGCTACTACTGGCAGGCCACCGACGACGTGAGCCTGGATGTCGCCTGGTACAAGTACGCCTACCCCAAGGAAGGTGGCCTCAACTACAGCGAGTACTTCGCCGAACTGAAGGCCTATGGCGCCAAGGTGGGCGGCTACTACTCCGACGACCTCTACGGCGACCAGAGCATGCTCTACAGCTACGTCGGCTATGGCTTCACCCTGCCTGCCGACGTGGGCCTGGAAGCCCGCTATGGCCGGGTGGACTACAAGGACCCGGTGTGGATCTCGGCCAGCGGCAGCGCCCGTGACAGCTACAACGAGTGGGAGCTGAAGCTCGGCAAGAGCCTGTTCGGCTTCGATTGGTCCCTGAGCTACATCGACACCGACCTGTCGCAGGCCGAGTGCGCCAACTACCTCGGCTTCGACAACCTCTGCTCCGCCACGCTGGTGGCCGGAGTCGGCAAGACCTTCTGAGTGAAGGGGGGGGGGCCCCCCCCGGCGCCCCCCGCGGGGGGGCCAAGAGGGTGTGTAAA
>NZ_JASATC010000042.1:0-49455 GCF_038440135.1 Pseudomonas sp. OTU5201
TGCGGGCTGGCCTCCTAATGGCGGCGTTTCGCTGCAAAGCCAGCTCCTACAAGGCTCTTGGCCGAATGGGAAATTTCTCGCAATAGCTAACGCAGACATAGCGAATATATTCGCCAAGCAGACCGCAGGTATGCCCTGCGGAGCAACATGGGGCCGCTGCGCGGCCCTTGGCGAATGAATTCGCCCCTACAGAGAGGCCGCCCCGCACAAGGCATCGTGCGGGGCCTTTTCAGTCACTGGTGCTGCTTGGCGTCCTCGACCCCGGCCGTGTTGTTCAGCAGGCTGCCGGTGGCGGTTTGCAAGAAGGCTTCGAGGTACTTCTGCAGGCGTGGGTCGCTGTCGCCGGGGATGCGCTCGGCCTTCGCGTTGGCCCCCAACTGGTACTGGTACAGGCGCGCCGGGAAGTCCTTGGGCTGTACCAGGATGCGGTCGCTGCTGACGATGGCGACGGTCTGGTCGCTGCCGGACGGCTTGATCACGCCGATGCCCGGGTCGTCGGCTGGCAGGTTGAGCAGGTCGCGGCCCCAGCATTGGTGCCGAACCTCGCCGCCCAGGCGGCCCATGATGGTGGGCACGACATCGATCTGCGTACCGACGGTGTGATTCAGGGTGCCGAACTTTTCCTGCACGCCGGGGCCGATCAACAGCAGCGGCACGTTGAAGCGGAACAGGTCCATCTCGGTAAGTTGCTTGTCACTGCCGAAACCATGGTCGCCGACCACCACGAACAGGGTGTCCTTGAAGTAGGGCTCCTTGCGCGCCTTCTCGAAGAACTGGCCCAGGGCCCAGTCGGAGTAGCGCATGGCGGTCAGGTGCTCGTCATGGGCGCCATGGCCGGTGACCTTGTCCACCGGCAGGTCGGTCGGCAGGGCATAGGGCGTGTGGTTGGAAAGGGTCTGCAGCAGGGCGTAGAACGGCTTGTCGGTGGGCATCTTCGCCAGTTCGGCGGCGCCACGGTCGAACATGTCCTGGTCGGAAACGCCCCAGGTCTTGTCCATGAACACCGGGTTTACGAAGTCCTCGCGGCCGATGAAGCGGGTCATGCCCTGGTTGCTGAAGAAGCCGGACTGGTTGTCCCACTGGAAATTGCCGTTGTAGACGTAGAGGTCGTCGAAGTTGCGGGCACTGAGCAGCTGCGGCAGGCCGGAAAACTTGTGCGCACCTTCGGGGGTGCGCATCAGGTATTCGAAGCTGGGCAGGTTGGGGAAGCAGGCCATGGTGGCGAACATCCCCTGGTGGGTGTGGGTGCCGTTGGAGAAGAAGCGGTCGAACAGCAGACCCTCCTTGGCCAGCTTGTCGAAGTAGGGGGTGATGCCCTCCGGGCTGCCCATGGCGCCGACGTAGCGGCCAGCGAAGCTCTCCATGAGGATCACCACCACATTGCGGATCGGCAGGGTGCCTTCGGCTGGCGGGGTGAAGTCACGGCGAATGGCGGCCTTGTCGGCATCCACCAGCTTGTCGTTGGGCGTCAGGAGCATCTGGCGGACGGCGGCCAGGGCTTCATCCTCGGGCAGGGTGGCCTTCCAGGCGTTGTCGCGGTGGGAGGAAAAACTGTTCTTGGCGGCATCCACCAGAGTCAGTGTGCCATTCAGGCCCAACTGGTTGGCGAACATCGAGTCGGTGGTGAAGGCGTCGCCCCAGCGCAGCGGCGGACCCTGGCGCAGGTGGCCGCGGGCTGCAGTCGTCGCGACCACCAGGCAGACCATGAAGACAGCTACACGGGCGAACCAGGGGGCGTGATGGTGAACGGCCGGACTGCCGTGCAGGGCACGGGATCGTGGGCGACTCAGCAGGTCCAGGCCACGGAACATCCAGTAGAGCACCGCGGTGGCCAGGGCCCAGGCGATCAGGTAGCGACCTACCGGGAAGCCGTTCCAGATCATGCTGGCAACAGTCCCCAAGTCCTCCTGCATGTACTGGAACACCAGGCTGTTCAGGCGCTGGTGGAACTCGCGATAGAAGTCGAGCTCACTGATGCCGAGTAACAGGGTGAGGCTGGCGAAGAGGGTCAGCCAGATCCGGTGCAGGCCCCGGGCGGCCATGGCGCGGACGCTGAGCAGGGACAGCAGCAGTGGCACACAGGCGAACACCACAACTCGCAGGTCGAAGCGCAGGCCGTTGTAGAAGGCTTCGACGAAGACCGAGGCCGGGCTGTCGCCGATCTGGTCGCTGTTGTACACCAGCAGCGCCACCCGCAGCAGGCTGTACATCACCATCAGGGCGGCAGCGCTGATCAGTGTGAAGGCGAGGTGGCTCTTGACGGTGGGACGGTCCAGGTTGAACGAGGACTGCCGGGTGGTAACGGGTTCCTGTGCGGTCATGCGATCAAGCATCCATAGGTCTACTTCAAGTCGGGGCGGCATCTCTTTAGGGAACTGCTGCCAGAGGCAAAAAGACCACCTGATGGCACATTGGTTCCAGTCAAGCCCGCCGAGGCCGGCGGACTCTGCCAGACAGAATGTGAAAAAAACGTCGAATGAGCGGCGATTGGTCGCGTTGTGGGGGCAGCCCCGATTATTGCCGCTCGTCGCTCCAGCAACGGCCTAGGGAACCGAAGCGGCTCAGCGCTGAGCTCAACCCTCGCGGCGTTCTCGAATGGCGGCCGCCTCGCGGGTCACCAGCTCGATGAACGACAGCGCCAGGGGCGAGCGTTCACTGCGTTTGCGTACCAACCAGACGGCGGTGGTCGCGCCCGTGTCCAGCAGGGTGCGATAGACCACACCGTCGACGCGGGTGCGGCGGAACGAGGCGGGCAGCACCGATACCCCAAGTCCAGCCGATACCAGGCCGATGATGGTCATGGCTTCGCTGGCTTCCTGGGCGACGCGGGGCAGGAAGCCGGCATTGCGGGCGAGCTCGAGCATTTGGTCGTAGAGGCCGGTACCGAAGGTACGCGGGAAAAACACGAAGGGTTCCTCCGCCAGGGCGCCGAAATGGATGCCGTCCTCGCTACCGACGGCCAAGGGGTGGTCGGCGCGCAGGATGGCCACCAGCGGCTCGCTGAACAGCTCCACGGCCAGCAGGTTGTCCGGTAGGTTGAGGGGGCGGATCACCCCCACCTGCAGGCTGTCCTCCAGCAGCGCCTTGACCGTTTCCGCGCTGCTGCCCTCGGTGAGTTCTAGGTGCACATCCGGATAGGCCTGGCGGAAGGCGTGGATGCTGCGGGGAATGCTGGAGGTGAACGGGGCGGACGAGGTGAAACCCACCTTCAGCTCACCCAGCTCGCCACGATGGGCGCGGCGCGCCAGTTGCACGGCCTTGTCCACGTGCACCAGTACCTGTCGGGCCTCGTCGAGGAAGCGCCGGCCGGCTTCGGTCAGTTCCACCCGGCGGTTGGTCCGCTCCAGCAGGCGTGCGCCGATTTCTTCTTCCAGGGCCTGGATCTGCTGGCTCAGCGGGGGCTGGGAGATGCCCAGTTGCTCGGCGGCTCGACCGAAGTGCAGTTCCTCGGCCACGGCGATGAAGTAGCGCAGATGTCTCAGTTCCATGGGGATGCCTATTGATATTCAAAACGTATTAAATGTGTCGAACAATATATTGGAGATAATATAAACCGCCCGATATCCTTCGGCCCATAACCCCAACAACGAATATCCCCAGCCCCTGATAAAGGCGGCACGGCCTCGTTGTGCCTGCTCGCCGCAATCTTCCGAAGGTGTCCCGTGAGCAAATCCCAGGCAGTACTCAAGACCGAAGACGACCCCGCGTTTAGCGAGGCGGTGCGTGACGCAGCCAGTGAGCTGCCGGATGCCGCCGCCAACGATCCCGAACTTCCCACCTATATCCGCAAAGGCACGCCGCAGTTCATGCGCACGTCGCTGGCGCTGTTCTCCGGCGGTTTCGCCACGTTTGCCCTGCTGTACTGCATGCAGCCGATGATGCCGGTACTGTCCAAGGCCTT
Organism: Pseudomonas sp. OTU5201; assembly: GCF_038440135.1. NCBI lineage: Bacteria > Pseudomonadati > Pseudomonadota > Gammaproteobacteria > Pseudomonadales > Pseudomonadaceae > Pseudomonas > Pseudomonas sp. OTU5201. The sequence goes on from NZ_JASATC010000042.1 coordinate 3,902, forward strand.
CTCCATCACCGCTGCCCAGAGCAGCCTGGCGCTTTCGGTATCGACCGCCATGCTCGCCCTCGGCCTGCTGGTGACCGGCCCGCTCTCCGACGCCATCGGCCGCAAGCCGGTGATGGTGGTGTCGCTTATCGCCGCCGCCCTGTTCACCTTGGCCAGTGCGGTCATGCCGACCTGGGAAGGCGTGCTGGTGATGCGCGCCCTGGTCGGGCTGTCGCTGAGCGGCCTGGCCGCCGTGGCCATGACCTACCTCAGCGAGGAGATCCACCCGCATCACCTCGGTTTCTCGATGGGCCTTTACATCAGCGGCAACGCCATTGGCGGTATGAGCGGGCGGCTGATCAGCGGCGTGCTGGTGGACTTCGTCTCCTGGCACGCGGCGCTGGCCGTGCTCGGCGGCCTGGCGCTGCTGGCCGGCGTGGTGTTCTGGCGCGTGCTGCCGGAGTCAAAGCACTTCCGTCCTCAGCCGCTCAAACCGTCCACCCTGGTGGAAGGCTATCGCCTGCACTTCCGTGATGCGGGCCTGCCCTGGCTGTTCCTTACCGGGTTCCTGCTGATGGGCGCTTTCGTCACCCTGTTCAACTACATCGGCTACCGCCTGCTGGCGTCTCCTTACCAGATGACCCAGGCCGTGGTGGGCGTGCTCTCGGTGGTCTACCTGTCGGGTATCTACAGCTCGGCCTGGGTCGGCTCCCTGGCGGACAAGCTGGGCCGGCGCAAGGTGCTCTGGGCTGCCATTCTGTTGATGCTGGGGGGGCTGGTGCTGACCCTGTTCAGCCCGTTGGGGGTGATCCTGGCCGGCATGGCGATCTTCACCTTCGGCTTCTTTGGTGCGCACTCGGTGGCCAGCAGCTGGATTGGCCGCCGCGCCCAGAGTGCCAAGGGCCAGGCCTCATCGCTCTACTTGTTCAGCTATTACGTCGGATCCAGCCTGGCCGGCACCCTCGGCGGCCTGTTCTGGCACCACTACGGTTGGCAGGGTGTCGGCCTGTTCATCGGTGCCTTGCTGGTGGTCGCGGTGGCGGTTGCCCTGCATTTGGCACGACTGCCCGCGCTGCCGGGCAACGCCATCGTGCAGCCGGCGCACTGAGACGGAGTCAGTCCGATGGCGTCGTTGCCGCCGGGACGCTGAGCCACCAGAGTCTGGGGTTTTTCCAGGGGGCCGGGGCAAATGACCCAGAACATCTACGACGACCCCGACTTCTTTGAAGGTTATGGCCAGCTTGGCCGCTCTCGCTTCGGGCTCGCCGGCGCCCCCGAATGGCCGGCGCTGCGCGCCCTGCTGCCGGAAATGCGAAATCTCCGCGTGGTGGACCTTGGCTGTGGCTACGGTGGGTTCTGCCGCTGGGCGCGCGCGAACAATGCCTCTACGGTGCTGGGGCTGGACGCCCCGGCGAAACGCCACGGGTGCGACAAAGCGCCTCCCGTGGCGCTATCCCCCAAGTTGTTCGCGGCTGGCAGAATGGCCTGCCTACCCCACCGCGCAGAGTGGGGACATTCCTGCCTGTCATGCGTGCCCAACCCGTCGATCCAACCAGGGACGTACAGCATGAGCATCACTTCCGTCGATATCTGCAACGCCGCCGACGCCCTCAAGGGCTTTGTCGGCTTCAACCGCAAGCTGGGTAAGTACATCGTCCGATTCAGCGAGGATTCGTTCGGCATGGACGTGCCCGACGACAGCATCGTTCCAGCCTGCGAGTTCGTCTGGGCAACGAAGACCGACCAGGTCATGACCTTGAGCCGCGAGTGCCTGCAGATCCTGTTGGAGCAGAACATCAACGACCGCCTCAATCTGTGCGACGTGCTCCTGGTCTATCTGCGCCGCACCGACCTGCCGGAAATCAGTGCCGAACGCCGGCGCCTTTGAGCGACGCGCCAGTCGCCGGAGGGGAATCCAGGTGGATACGGTAGGCGCCGGGGAGCGTGGCCGCGTTCGTGCGAGCCCCCCGAAACCTGCGCGCCGACCGCGTTATTTTCCGCGCTTGAGTGCATGCAGTCATGAAGGTCAGTTCAAGCCAGGAAGCCTTCGATGCCCCTTCTCCCCGGAACCTTCAGGAACCGCCTAGCCCTTCTCATCGGTGGCATCAGCCTGTGCCGGCTGCGCAGGAGGGCGATGCCGTGCTGGTGGCGGAGAAGATTCGCGCGACGATCGAAGGCACTCCGGCGCCGGAGGTCAATCGCATGACTGTCAGCATCGGCACGGCCCAGGCCCGTCCCGACGACAATAATGGCGAGAGCGTGATCAAGCGTGCCGACCAGGGGCTTTACCTGGCCAAGGGCGCGGGGCGCAACTGCATCAAATCCTGCGTGGACTGAAGCTTCGCCCCGGCGGGATCAGACGAAGGGCTGGTCGCCAAAGCCCCGTGGCAGGCGCTGTCGGCCCGGCATCCTGGTCAGCTTCTCTTCCCAGAAATAGCGCCAGTCATTGGCCGCGTGGGCGGCCTTGGCCCGGCGAGCTGCGCGCCGGGCGGCGTTGCGCGCGTCCCGGCGGGCCTCCTTGAAGGCGTCGGTGTTCCTGCAGTTGCGGCATTTCACCCGCGCCAGTTCGGTGCTGGCAATCAGGTTGCTGCCGTGTCGTCCGCAGGCAAGGTTCTTGCCGATCTTGTAGTGAGTGATCATTCGCAGATCTCCTGAAACTCAACGCCCGGATGTTCGCCAAGGAAGAGCAGGGCGCCAGTGGGTTGCATGAATTTGACCGCACGCGAATCCCCACGGTTCGAGTTGCTGGGGCGAACGGTCTAGTAGACCCCGGGGAACGGTCGCGAAATGAGCGCAGAAGGCGCAGTACTCCTCGCAGAGTTCGATACGCAGCAAGGCATCTTCCGCGCGGATGCGCCAGTAGCGGTGGCAGCGTCAGGGCCACCAGTGGCGGGTTTCCGCAAAACGCCGTGAACCCGCCCAGGCCCAGGACGGCCAGGCCCAGATACGCGAGGGTGCTGGCAAGGGAGATGAGTAGCAGGCTGAATGGGGACATCGCCCACCTTTTCGGTCAGCGTCGATAAGGCATTGGGCATTGGGCATTGGGCATTGGGCAGCGGGCCGTGCGGCCGGTGCTATAACTGAAGTCCTTGGGGGACTCACCGTAGAGGGCGCCGTCATGGGATGCCGCGGAATCCTGCTCCTGGTACTGGTCACACCCTGCGCCTTGGGGGACGGCTATAGCGATTCGTACTATGGACTGGGGCCTTATCTGGGCACGACCGACTACCCCAGCCGTCCGCTGCAACCCCATGTATCGCAGCCCCCCAGGCCCTTCGCCGACCTACCGCCGCAACCCTTCGTCGTGATCCCCGAGTACCACCCGTTTCGCGATGCCCGGCTACCCCGCGTCAGCACCGAAGAGCCGCAGGTGCTGATTCGCACCTTCGACCCGGCGCTTGGGGTTTATCGAGATGTGGAAATACGGGATGGGGAGGGCGTGCTGGACGAAGAGGCGTGTGAGGACTGGTGGTGCAGCGAAGAGTAAAGGCGCTGATCTGGAAATCGTCGTGGGAGCGAGTTTATTGGCTATGCCTGCGTTAATTGTTGCTAGAACGTCCTGAGTCAGGCTGCTTGCCCAGTTCTGCAGGTAGTTCTGGTTTCACCTTCCCGGGCGAGTCACTTTTGCCAATCACGGCAAGAGTAAACAAGAACGCTTGCCCCACTATCCGACCCGACTTCGTCGGGTACCCTCTCTCCATCGTTCGGCCTCCTGCAGGGGCAGAGCCGCGGCCCTGCCTCATCTGTCCGGTTCCAGGCCCGCGTGGGCTTCAGGATGGTTCATGCCTCGCCGGCGCGCGTCACCCCTCGCTCGCTGCGGGAGAGGGGGGCGAGAGGGGTTGCATCAGCACGCACGGAGGCTTGGATGGTCTGAGCTGAAGAACTCCTTGCAGCGCCGCAACATCTCACTCAGACAGAGCCAAATCATTCGCCCCAACAGCAGAAAACCTCACGACTCCCCCAGGCTCCGCCGCCCGAACCGCCGCCGGTAATCCGTGGGCGACAGCCCAACCATCTTGTTGAACACCTTCCTGAAGGCCGCCGGGTCCTGGTAGCCGACTTCCCAGGCGATCTGATCCACGGAGCGATTGGTCAGTTCCAGCAGTTCACGGGCCTTGGCGGCACGAAGCTGCTGGCAGTATTCGGTGGGGCGCAGACCGGTGGCCAGCTGGAAGCGGCGCAGGAAGGTGCGCTCGCCCAGTCCGGCCTGGTCGGCCATGGCGGGCAGGCTGACGTTGCGTGCGTCCTGGCGCTGCAGCCAGTGCTGCACCTTGAGCACGGCCTCGTCGCCATGGTTGAGGCGCGGGGTGAACCGGCGGAAGTACTGCTGGGAGTGGCGGGTCAGGTCGAGCGCCAGGAAGCGCGCGGTGTTGGCGGCAATGGTCGGCCCCAGCAGGCGGTCCACCAGGGTCAGGCCAAGGTCGGTCCAGGCCATCACGCCGCCGGCGGTGATGATGTCGCCGTCGTCCACCACCAGTTTGTCGGCATCCACTTTCACATCCGGATAGCGCTCGGACAGGTCCTTGGCCAGGCTCCAGTGGGTGGTCATGGCGCGGCCGGCGAGCAGGCCCGTCTGCGCCAGCACGAATGCACCTGCGCACACCGAGGTCAAGGTCACTCCCTCTGCATGCTGGCGGGTGAGCCAGTCGGCGAAGGGCTGCAGGGTTGCGGTCGAGGGCAGCGAACCGATGCAAGGCAGCGCCACCACCGCCGCGACACGGCTGTCGGCGTCCGGGTGGCTGTCGAGGGTGCAGCGCAATACGCCGTCATCGGCAGCCGACCAGTGACGCACCCGCAGCAGGGGAAGGTCGGCGTCGGTGTGCTCGGCGGCCATGCGATTGGCCACGGTGAACAGGTCGGAGAGGCCGTGGGCCGCCGCGAGCTGGGCACCGGGATAGAGCAGGAGGCCGATCTCCAGCATGGTCTTCATTGTCAGTTTTTCCTGCGAATTTGTCGGTTGCGCCGATCCCTGCCCGGTGCTGAAAGGTTCACCTTAGATCCCACGAACCCCCCCCACAACCTGAGGTGAACATCATGAGCAAGCAAGCCGTCATCGTAGTCGACATCCAGAATGACTATTTCCCCGGTGGCCTCTGGACCCTCCACGGCGCGGACGCCGCAGCCGACAAGGCCGCCCGGATCATCGCCGGTGCACGCGAGGCAGGCGACCTGGTGGTTCACATCCGTCACGAGTTCACCAGCCCGGATGCGCCTTTCTTCCGGCCTGGCTCGGAGGGCGCGCACATCCATCCGAAGGTGCTGAATGCGCCGGGCGAGCCGGTGGTCCTGAAGCACTTCGTCAACTCCTTCCGCGAAACCGGACTGAAGGACATCCTCGACAGCAACGGCGTGGAGAAGGTGACGGTCGTCGGCAGCATGAGCCATATGTGTGTCGATGGCATCACCCGCGCAGCGGCCGACTATGGTTACCAGGTCACGGTGGTCCACGATGCCTGCGCCTCGCGGGACCTGGAATTCAACGGCAAGGTCGTCCCCGCTGAACAAGTCCATGGTGCCTTCATGGCTGCGCTGGCATTCGCCTACGCCACTGTGATTTCCACTGACGAATACCTCGCGCAGCACGGCGAGTAACCCCCGCCGCTGATGCAGTCGAGTGCAATCGAGCACCTTCCCACCCCATGGGGCCCCGGACCGGGGCCCGACACCGAAGGAGTGCGCAAGATGGGCAGCATCACCACCCGAGACGGTACGCAGCTCTACTACAAGGACTGGGGCTCCGGCCAGCCCATTGTCTTCAGCCATGGCTGGCCGCTGACGTCCGATAGCTGGGAGTCACAGATGTTCTTCCTGGCCAGCCAGGGCTACCGCGCCATCGCCCACGACCGCCGTGGTCATGGCCGGTCCAGCCAACCCTGGGACGGCAATGACATGGACACCTACGCAGACGATCTGGCCGAACTGATCGAGGCGCTGGACCTGCGCGATGCAATCCTCTTCGGCTTTTCCACCGGTGGCGGCGAAGTGGCCCGTTACATTGGCCGCCACGGTACCGGGCGCTTGGCCAAGGCCGGACTGATCGCTGCCGTGCCGCCGAAAATGGTGCTGAGCGAAGACAACCCGCTGGGCACGCCGATCGAAGCCTTCGATGGTATTCGGGCGGGCTCCGTTGCCGATCGCTCGCAGCTCTACAAGGACATCGCCAGCGGCCCCTTCTTCGGGTTCAACCGCCCGGGCGCCAAGGTGTCGCAGGGGTTGATCGACTCCTTCTGGATGCAAGGCATGATGGCTGGCCACAAGAGCGCCTATGACTGCATCAAGGCCTTCTCCGAGACCGACTTCCGCGAAGACCTGAAGAAATTCGACATCCCGACGCTGATCCTGCATGGCGACGACGACCAGATCGTACCGATCAAGGCCTCCGGACTGGAGTCGGCCAAGCTGGTCAAGGACGCGAAGTTGCTGGTCTATCCCGGTGCTCCCCATGGCCTGACCGACACCCACAAGGAGCAGGTCAATGCCGATCTGCTGGCTTTCATCAAGTCCTAGGCAGGGGGGCGAAGGTGTGAGGCCTGGCGCTGCAATGTCGGGCCTCGCTCCGTCCGGCCACTGACTACGCGAGCTTCTGTGCAATGAAATCCACAAAGGCCCTGACCCGCGCCGACTGCCGCCGGTTGGCTGGGGACAGGGCGTGGATGGGCAAGGTTGAAGGGGTGAAGTCCTGAAGCAGGGCGACTACTCGACCGGCCGCAAGGTCGGCCATGAACAGCCAGTCCGGCGACAGCGATATACCCAACCCGGATAGCACCATCTCTCGAATCGCCTCCGAACTGTTACTGCGCGCATTGCCGCTCACCCGCACCGACTGTGTGTGCCCGTCGCGTATGAAGGTCCAGGTACCGGCATCCGGCAGCAGGCTGAAAACCAGGCAGTTGTGCTCACGCAGCGCCTCCGGCGACTGTGGTGTGCCACGGGCTGCGAGGTAGGCGGGGGCGGCCAGTACCACGCGCCGCATATGGCCGAGCCTGCGCGCGATCATCCCGCTGGCCGGTAGCTCGCCGATGCGCAGGCTGACATCGATGCCTTCGCTTACCAGGTCTTCGTTGCGGTCGCTGAGCTGCAGGTCGAGGTTGACCTGTGGATAACGTGCGAGGAACTCCCCGAGCACGGGGGCGATGCACGTGCGGCCTAAGCTCACGGACGAAGCCACCCGCAAGGGGCCAGCCACCTGTTCGCGCCCGGTCTGGAAACTGAGTTCGGCGATGTCCACTGCCGAGAGAATCTGTCGGCACTGCTCGAAATAGCGTTGTCCCTCATCCGTGAGCGAGAGCTGGCGCGTGTTACGAGCGATCAGCCGGCCGCCCAGGGACGTCTCCAGGGCCTGCACCTGCTTGCTGATGGTTGGCTGGCTGGTGCCCAGTTCTCGCGCCACTGCCGAAAAGCTGCCGCTTTCCACCACCCGTACGAACACGGCCATTGCATTGAGCTTGTCCATCACCGTTCCCACTCATTCTCAGGTGGAATGAATGCTATGCCGTTTCCCCGTCTTCTGCGAATGAGCTGGTGGGCGAAGAATGTTCTCCACTGCAACCCGGAGGCCTTAGCCATGACTGTCGAAACCCGTGACCGCGCACTGTTGCTCGAAACCGTCGACGCGCCTTTCAAGCTCATCCATCCGATGCGCCCGCAGCCCGGCCCGGGCCAGGTGCTGGTGCGTATTCACGTCAGCGGCGTCAACCCGCTGGATACCAAGATTCGCGCCGGCAAGGGCGCCCATGCCCGGCAGACGTTGCCCGCCGTGCTCGGGATGGATCTGGCCGGCGTGGTGGAGAGTGTGGGGGAGGGCGTCAGCAACTTCGTGCCGGGGGATGAGGTGTACGGTATGGCCGGAGGTATCGGCGGCACCCCGGGAACCCTGGCGGACTATCAGGTGCTGGATGCCGACCTGTTGGCGAAGAAGCCGGTCAACCTCGACATGCGCCAGGCCGCTGCATTGCCGCTGGTGGCCATCACCGCTTGGGAGGGGCTGGTGGACCGGGCAAGGGTCGGTGCCGGGCACAAGGTTCTGGTGCATGGCGGTGCCGGTGGCGTGGGCCATGTGGCGATCCAGATCGCCCGTGCTTTCGGGGCCGAGGTCTACGCGACTGGCTCGGCCGAGAACCTGGCGGTGATCGAAGGTTTCGGTGCCATCGCCATCGACTACCGCAGTACCGCGGTGGAGGACTACGTGGCGCGTCACACCGACGGGAGAGGCTTCGACATCGTCTATGACACCGTTGGCGGCGTCACGCTGGATGCGTCGTTCCAGGCAGTACGTCACTACACCGGCCATGTGGTCAGCGCCCTGGGCTGGGGTGAGCACAAGCTGGCGCCGCTGTCGTTCCGGGGCGCCACCTATTCGGGGGTCTTCTCCTTGTTGCCGCTGCTCACCGGCGAGGGCCGCAAACATCACAGCGAGATTCTGGCGAAGGTGGCAAGGCTGGTCGAAGACGGCAAGCTGAAGGTCCGCCTGGACCCCCATCGTTTCAGTCTGGAGGAGGCCCTGGACGCGCACCGGCTGGTGGCCAGCGGTGACGCCCAGGGCAAGGTGGTGGTTGACCTCGTCGGCTGACCGTCAGCCGAAACGCACCAGGTTGAGGGCTGGCAGGGGGCCGCCGGGGAACTGTACCAGGCGGCCGCCGATGGCCAGTGCACCGAGGTCGATTCCGAAGAACCCCAGGCGCTCGATCAGCCCACCCACGTCGACCTTGGCTTGAGCGTCGTCGCCCGAATAGAACAGCACGCGGCGACCGCCCTCGCTGGCCGGATTGCCCGATATCAATTGCGGTTGCAAGTGGTTGAAGGCCTTCACCACGCGGGCGCCGGGTACCAGGTCGGTGAACACCTCGCTGGACAGCCGGCCGTGCAGTTCCGCCGGCCTGAACAGCGGCGCCTCGATAGGGTTGTTGGCGTCGATCACGATGCGCCCGGCGAAGTCTGGCAGGCCTGCCAGGGCGGAGGGCAGCCTCGACCAGTTCACTGCCACTAGCACGATGTCTTGCGCGGCTGCCTGTTCGCGGGTGCCGGCCTTGATGGTCGGACCGAGATCGCGGACGAGTTCCGCCAGGGATTCCGGACCGCGGCTGTTGGCGATTACCGCTTCAATACCCTGATGGGCCAGGGCTTTGGCGAAGGCTGCCCCGATGGCGCCTGCACCGATGATTCCAATGCTTTTCATGCTTGTTCTCCGGATGGATCAGGCGGTGAAGCCGCCGTCGGCGATGATGTCGGCACCGGTGACGAAGGACGCGTCCGGTCCGGCGAGGAAGGCCACCACATGGGCGATCTCTTGCGGCTTGCCATAACGGCCGATGGCGATGCCTGGGCCGACGATCTGGCTCACCGGGCCGCCGTCCGGGTTCATGTCGGTGTCGGTGGGGCCGGGGTGCACGGTATTCACAGTGATGCCGCGCGGTCCGAGGTCGCGTACCAGGCTGCGGTTGAAACCGGCGATGGCACCTTTGGTCAGGGTATAGAGCGAGGCGGTGGGGAAGGCCGCGTAATGGGTCATGGAGGAGCCGATATGCACGATGCGCCCGCCTGCCGACATATGGCGTACGGCTTCCTGGGTGGCTACGAACACGCCGGTGACGTTCACCGCCAGCATGCGCTCGTAGGTTTCGAAGGGGATTTCGTCGATGGCGCCGCCCAGGCCAAGGCCTGCGTTGTTCACCAGGATATCCAGGCTGCCGAGGGCGTCCACGGTTTCGGCGACGGCGGCGCGCACGGCGGCCGGATTGCCGGCGTCGGCCTGGATGGCAACGGCGCGGCCGCCGGTTGCCTGGATGGCACGCACGACTTCCGCGGCCTTGTCGGGCGAGGCGCTGTAGGTGATGGCGACGGCGGCACCGTCAGCGGCCAGGCGTTTGGCGATAGCGGCGCCGATGGAGCGGGAGCCGCCGGTAACGAGGGCGGTCTTGCCGGCGAGGGGGAGGGTGGTGGTCATGGCGGGTATCTCCGGGGTTGGGGTGGGTGTGAGTCCACTATCCCCTCCGGATTGATCATTGATTAGTGGGTAATGTCTTGAATGATTTTCAAGCATTGATATAAGGTCGGCCGATGGAAACCCTCGCCAACCTGGAGTCCTTCGTGCGCAGCGCCGAGACCGGCAGCTTCTCCGCCGCCGCGCGTCGCCTCGCCCTGACGCCGGCCGCTGTCAGCCGCAACGTTGCCATGCTCGAGCGCAACCTCGGCGTGCGCCTGTTCCAGCGCTCCACCCGCAAGCTCACCCTGACCGAAGCCGGTGAACGCTTCCTCCAGGCCATCGGCGGAAACCTGGAGGCCCTGCAGTCGGCCATTGCAGCGGTAGGCAACGATCAGGGCGAGCCTTCCGGGGTACTCAAGATGAGCATGGCGCCGAGCTTCGGCATGACTCACATCCTGCCTTTGCTGCCGGCCTTCCGAGCCCGCTACCCCCAGGTGCGTCCGGAGTGGCACCTGGAAAACCGCCCGGTGGATCTGATTGCCGAAGGCTATGACCTGGCCATCGGCGGCGGTTTCGATCTGGCCCAAGGCGTGGTGGCGCGGCCATTGGCGCCGGCTCACATCATCGCAGTGGCGGCGCCGGCCTATCTGGCGGACCGCACCTTGCCCACCGATCCGGCCGGGCTGATCGACTTCGACGGCATCGTCATGCGCTCCTCCCGCACCGGCCGGATGCGCCACTGGACCCTGCGTGACGCCGGCGGCAGCGAAGTGGCCGCGCCACTGGCCGAGACCCTCATGCTCAACGACCCCGCCGCCATGCGCGAAGCGGCCCTGCTGGGCCTCGGCGTCGCCTTGCTGGCGGTACCCGACGTGCTGCCCTGGCTGGAGCGTGGCCAACTGGTGCGACTATTGCCCCAGTGGTACGCCGATGCCGGTACCATTGCTCTCTATTACCCCAGTCGCAGCCTGCTGCCGGCCAAGACCCGCGCCTTCATCGACTTTCTCACCGAGCATTTCCAGCGCGAACGGCTGGACCGGCGCTTCGCCGGAAGCCTGGGCGCCTGACCTATGCTGGAAACCTGCTGATTCGCCCGATACGGAGTCCCCATGAACGATCAATCCCTCCCTCCCGAGTACCTGGAGTTCGCTGAAGAACTGGCTGATGCGGCGGCCCGGGTAACCCTGACCTACTTCCGCCTGCCTCTGGAGGTGGAGAACAAGGAGGCCGAGCGCTTCGACCCCGTGACCCTGGCCGACAAGGGCGCCGAACGGGCCATGCGTGCCTTGATCGGCGAGCGCTATCCCGGACATGGCGTCCTGGGCGAGGAAGAGGAGAACATCGCGGGCGAGGAACCCTGGACCTGGGTACTGGACCCGGTGGACGGTACCCGTTCCTTTATCAGCGGCATTCCGCTCTGGGGGACCCTGATCGCCCTCAACGACGGCACCCGTCCGGCGCTGGGCATGATGGACCAGCCCTTTACCCGTGAGCGCTTCGTCGGTGATGGCAGCAGTGCCTCGCTCAACGGCCGCCCGATCCAGACACGTGCCTGCAGCCGGTTGGCCGATGCGACCCTGATGGTCACCAGCCCCGAGCATTTCCAGCAGCCGCCCTACAGCGACCTGTTCGACAAGCTCTCTCGCGAAGTTCGTCTGATGCGCTACAGCGGCGATTGCTACGCCTACTGCATGCTGGCCCTGGGGCTAGTGGATGTGGTGCTCGATCCGGGCCTCAAGCCCTACGACATCCAGGCGCTGATACCGATCATCGAGGGCGCGGGTGGTGTGGTGACCCGCTGGGATGGTGGCGACGCACAGCACGGCGGCGATGTCATCGCCTGCGGCGACCCGCGTCTGCATGCCCAGATCCTTGAGCTGATGCGGTCGGCGTGATGAATGAACCGCGGCGGGGTCTGCTGGCTTTCTGGCATCCCGCCTGCGGAAATTTCCGCGTTCGTCGTCTAAGCGCATGAATGCCAAGCGTATTTGCCGGCGCAAATAATGTGCCTGAAAATAAACCTGTACATCCTGATCGAACCGCGTATAGTCGCGTCCACTGCTCTGCGATTGTCTCTGCGATACTTGGTTCGATGTTCTGATTGAAGTTATTTCATCTCCTCGATTCGTTACAGCTTTAGCACTTCAGTAATTTCCTGAGTTCCTATCAGGGTTATTTATTTTTATCTTGGAGTTATGAAATGTCCAATCGTCAATCCGGCACCGTCAAGTGGTTCAACGATGAAAAAGGCTTCGGCTTCATCACCCCCGCAGAAGGCGCTGATCTGTTCGTTCATTACCGTTCGATCGAAAGCACTGGCTTCAAGAGCCTGAGCGAAGGCCAGCAAGTGACTTTCGAAGTCGTACGTGGCCAGAAAGGCCTGCAAGCGGATAAAGTTCAGGTAGTCTGATACTTTTCCGACTCGAAAAGCCCCGTTCTACGGGGCTTTTCTATTTCTGCTCCAAAAAATCCGATCGTTTCGCTGGCTTGTCTATTGGCAGCAGAAACTTACTTCGATTTGCCTCCATGTACTGTCGATAGTTACCAATTAACTATCCAGTGCTGCGCATCTGGCGGCATTACTCACTGAATAGGGAGTTCCGCATGCCAGGCTATGAGGTCAGGTATCAAGATATATCCGTGGGCGATATGGACTTTCATATCCGCTCGTTGCTTGATCACCAGCAATATCACGATCCCGAGATGGTGGCAGAGAACCTGGGTATATCGCCCGAGAGCTGGCCGCTGTTTGGCCAGATCTGGCCATCGGGGCAGGTCCTTGCGCTGGCGATGCTCACGATGGACCTGGAAGGCAAACGCATCCTCGAAGTGGGGGCCGGCCTGGCTCTGGCCAGCCTTGTGGTACATCGCCGGGGTGGCGATATCACCGCCAGCGACTATCACCCGTTGATCCCCGATTTCCTGAAAGAAAATTTGCGCCTGAACGATCTCGGCCCCCTCAAGTACCAGGCGGCGGACTGGTCCGACCTCGAAGATGGGCTGGGTGTGTTCGATATGATCATCGGTAGCGACCTCATCTATGAGCGTGGCCAGCCGGCGCTGCTCGCAGATTTCATCGATCGGCACTCGGCCGATACGGTGGACGTCTACATCGTCGACCCCAATCGCTCGAACCGGTCCAGCTTCTGTCGGGAAATGGTCGAACTCGACTATATGTCGAGCACCAGCAAAATGAACTGCCTTCTGGGCAATGGCGAAGCCTTCAAGGGGTCGCTTCTGCATTTCCAGCGCGACGATTCCCGATTCAATCTGTGAAGGCTCTGCAGGGCCAGACCTGAATCCGGGACTTTGCTTCTCGCTGAATCTCTATCCGTCTTCTGGCCAGATACCTCCAACGAGGCCGACCAAAAGTGCCGCAACTTTTGTGCGCGCAGAGCGATTTGGTCAGGGGCTATCTACACTGGCTCAGGTCACTGATTGTGCCGAGGCAGCGTCATGACTTACCCATGCGAGAGCAGCGGCCTGCTGCTGGTGGACCCGTATAACGATTTCCTGAGTGAAGGCGGCAAGCTCAATGGCCTGGCCAAACCGGTTGCCGACGCCGTGGGCACGCTGGATAACCTGCGCCGGGTGCTGGCTGCAGCGCGCAAGGCAGGGATTCAGGTTTTCTATGTGCCACACCATCGCGCGCGGCCGAACGACTTCAAGTCCTGGAAACACCCCAGCCCTTACCAACTGGGTGCCAGCCGCGCCCAGGTGTTCGCTGCGGGCAGTTGGGGTGGGGAATGGCACCCTGATTTCCAGCCGATGGAACAGGACGTGATGATTCAGGAGCACTGGGGCGGTAGTGGTTTCGCCAATACCGACCTGGACTACCAGCTCAAGCAGCACGGCATACAGCGTGTGATCCTGATCGGGATGCTGGCCAATACCTGCATTGAGTCCACCGGGCGTTTCGCCGCGGAACTGGGTTACCACGTAACCTTGGTGACCGATGCTACGGCGGCGTTCTCGTCTGAGGCCATGCATGCAGCCCATGAGCTGAACGGGCCGACTTATGCCCATGCGATCCTCAGTACCGAGGAAGTGCTGGCTGCGATTGGGGAATAGTGGGGCGTGCAACTCTCCTGTAGGGGCGAATTCATTCGCTATGTCCGCGATAGCTGTTGCGAGCGATTTCCCATCCGGCCAAGAGCCTTGTAGGAGCTGCCTACAACACGTCATGCAGACATAGCCATTTCATTCGCCCTCAATACACATCCCTCACATAGCGCTTCTCCCGCGCCATGTTACTGACATAGGTCTCGGCATCCGCTGCGCTGAGGCCGCCATGCTCGCGCACCACCGCCTTGAGTGCGGCATCGACGTCCTTCGCCATTCGGCTGGCGTCGCCACAGACGTAGAAGTGCGCGCCTTCCTCCAGCCAGCGCCAGAGTTCCTCGCCGTGTTCGAGCATGCGTTGCTGCACATACACCTTCTCCGCCTGGTCGCGGGAGAAGGCGGTATCCAGTCGATGCAGGTGGCCGCTGGCCTGCCAGGCGTGCAGTTCGTCGCGGTAGTAGAAGTCGGTCGCTTCCCGCTGTTCGCCGAAGAACAGCCAGTTGCGACCCTTGGCGCCGAGGGCCTCACGTTCCTGCAGGAAGGCGCGGAAAGGGGCGATACCGGTGCCCGGACCGACCATGATCATTGGCCGCTCCGGATTGGCCGGTACGCGGAAATGGGCCGACTTTTGAATAAAGATCGAAACCTCGCCCTGGCCAGCACGGTCGGCGAGGAATGCCGAGCAGACGCCGGTACGGCTTCGGCCCTCGCATTGATAGCGGACGGTGGACACGGTCAGGTGCACCTCGTCCGGGGTCGCCAGGGGACTGGAGGCAATGGAATAGAGGCGAGGTTGAAGGTGCTTCAACCGGCCCAGCAGCTCGTCCGCGTTGATCTGGATGGGGTAGGTGCGCAGCAGGTCGGCCAGCTGTTTGCCCCAGAGCCAATCCTCCAACTCGGCCTTGTTCGCTGGTTCCAGCAGGCTTGCCAGCGCCGCGCTGCCAGAGCGTTCGGCAATGAAGCGCAGCAGATCAGGGGTGACCTTGGCGATCTCGAAATTCCGGCCCAGTGCTTTTGCCAGCGGCAGGACACCCTGGTCGTTCACCTCGACCAACTGATTGCCGTCCAGATCCAGTGCGCTGAGGACCTCGTTCACCAGCGACGGACAGTTGCTCGGCCACACGCCCAATGCATCGCCGGCCCGGTAGTCGAGGCCGCTGCCCTTGAGATCGAGGACGACCTGCCGGGTCTCCTTGCTGGAACCCGGCGCATTCAGCACGGGGTTGCGTAGCAGGCGGCTGGCCAGGGGGCGCTGGCGGCTGTACAGCGGTGCCTCTGCGTCCTCGGCGGGCACACCAGCGGTTTCCAGCACCGGCAGCGGAACCGTTGCACCGGCCAGGGCGCCCCGGACGGCGGCCAGCCAGGCGCGCGCCGGTTCTTCGTATTCCGGCTCGCAGTCCACGCGCGGCACCAGGCGGCGCGCGCCGAGGGCTTCCAGGCGGGCATCGAGCTTGCGGCCGAAACCGCAGAACTGGTCGTAGTTGGAGTCGCCCATGGCCAGCACGGCGAATTCCAGGCCGCTGAGGGAGGGGGCGCTGTCCGCGTTCAGGGCGCTCCAGAGCGACGCACCGTTGTCAGACGGATCGCCGTCGCCGAAGGTGCTGGCAATCAGCAGGGCAGTGTCAGTGCTGGCCAGCTCGGCGGGCTGGATGGCGTCCATGCAGTGCACCTTCACCGCATGGCCCTCGCGTTTCAGCGCGTCGGCGCAGGCAGTGGCGAAGCTTTCCGCATTGCCGGTCTGCGAGCACCAGAGCACCAGCAGCGGTTTTGCCGCCGATGACGTTGGGCTCGCGACGGCCGTAGGCGCTTCCCAGCTGCGGGAGAACAGCCCGGCGAGTACGCCATCCAGCAGCAGACGGGTTTCCGGGGCCAGCGGCGCGCTCGCTGGCAGGGTGGGCACGCCACCGTGCTTGCGGCTTTCCTCGCTGCGCAGGCCGAGCAGGTAGCCCTGCAGGTAGCGCTGCTCGGTGGGCGCCAGGCTGATGTCGGCGCTGGCGTCGAGGTTCAGCAGACGGGCGAAGGCATTGATCGGCATGTCGGCGAGTTCCTCCGGAAAACCGGCAGCGGCGCTGGCCGCGACCGGCTCGACTTCTACCAAGGGGATGAGCTGGGGGCTGGCCGGGGCGACCGGCGCCAGGGCGACGGCGCTGTGCTTGAACTCCGGCTGCAGCGAAATGGGGTCGATGGCATCACTGGTCACGGCGTTGATCGCCAGGTCTTCGCCATAGCGGTCGTTCCAGTGGAAGGGCGCGAAGCAGTTGCCCGGCTGCACGCGGTCGGTGACCACGGCCGGCAATACGGCGCGGCCACGGCGCGAGCGCACTTCCACCTGGCTTTTGTCGGCGATACCGAGGCGGCTGGCGTCACTCGGGTGGATCTCCAGGAAGGTGCCGGGGTTGAGCTTGTTCAGGGTGGCCACCTGGCCGGTCTTGGTCAGGGTGTGCCACTGGTGCTGCACGCGGCCGGTATTGAGCACCAGGGGGAAGGCGTCATCAGGCAGCTCTGCCGGGTCCATGTGCGGCCGGGCGAAGAACGTGCCCTTGCCGTCGTCGGTGGCGAAGGCGATGGCCGGGCGTGTGCCGTCTGCCGTGGTCTTGAGCGCCTGGCTCACCCCGTCGTTGAGGTAGCGGATCGGGTTCTGCGCGTTGGCCTTCGAGCCGGGCGGGCAGGGCCATTGTTGCGGACCCTGACGCAATAAGGCGTAGCTGACGCCGCGGATGTCGTAACCGGTCTTGGGGTTCCAGGCGAGTTTGATTTCTTCGAACACCTCGGCGGCGGACGCGTAGTCGAAGGCCTCGGCGAACCCCATCGCGCAGGCGACGCGAGCGATGATCTGCCAGTCCGGCAGGCTGTCGCCGGGCGCGTCCACGGCCTTCTGGGTGAGGGTCAGGTTGCGTTCGGAGTTGATCATGACGCCTTCGGCCTCGGCCCAGAGTGCGCCGGGCAGGAGGATGTCGGCGTAGCGGTTGGTCTCGGTGTCGAGGAAGGCGTCCTGGGTGATCACGAGTTCGGCACTCTGCAGCCCCTCGATCACCTGGCGGCGGTTGGGCACGGTGGCGACCGGGTTGGTGCAGATAATCCAGCAGGCTTTGATATCGCCTGCGCGCATGGCCTCGAACAGGGCCACGGTGCCGCTGCCGCCATCCTGGCGCAGGTGCCCACGCGGCAGTTGCCACAGGTCTTCGATGAACTGGCGGTCGGCCTCCACCAGCAGCGAACGCTGGCCAGGCAGGCCGGGGCCCATGTAGCCCATCTCGCGGCCGCCCATGGCGTTTGGCTGGCCGGTAAGGGAGAAGGGGCCGCTGCCAGGCCGGCAGATGGCGCCGGTGGCCAGGTGCAGGTTGCACAGGGCGTTGGTATTCCAGGTGCCGTGGGTGCTCTGGTTGAGGCCCATGGTCCAGCAGCTCATCCACTCTTTGGCTTCGCCGATCCATTGGGCGGCTTTGTGGATGTCGGCTTCAGTGAGTCCGGTGATGGCGGCGACACGCTCCGGTGCGTAGTCCTCGAGGAAGGCCGGCATGGCGTCCCAGCCCTGGGTGTGGGCGGCGATGAAGGCTGGGTCGGTGTGGCCGTTCTTGTGCAACAGATGGAGCAGGCCGTTGAGCAGGGCGAGGTCGGTGCCGGGCTTGATCGGCAGGTAGAGGCTGGCTTTGTCGGCGGTGGCGGTGCGGCGCGGGTCGACCACGATCAGCTTCGCCCCGGCCTTGATCCTGTCCATCATGCGCAGGAAAAGGATCGGGTGACAGTCGGCCATGTTGGCGCCGGTCACCAGGAACAGGTCGGCCGTGTCGAAGTCCTGGTAGGAGCCGGGCGGGCCGTCCGAGCCGAGGGAGAGCTTGTAGCCACTGCCGGCACTGGCCATGCACAGCCGAGAATTGGATTCGATGTGGCGGGTGCGGATGAAGCCCTTGGCCAGCTTGTTGGCCAGGTACTGCGCCTCCAGGGACATTTGCCCGGATACATAGAAGGAAATGGCGTCAGGGCCGTGAGTGTCGAGCAGCGCGCGCAGGCGGTTGGCGGTGTCCTGGATCGCCTCGTCGATGCCGGTGCGCACCGGGTCGCGACTGCGCTCGTGGCGCAGGTAGGCGTGCTCCATGCGGCCGGAGTCGGTGAGCGGTTGGGCGCAGGTGTTGCCCTTGGTGCAGAGGCGGCCGAAGTTGCTCGGGTGGTTCTTGTCGCCCGTCACCTTGACCACGCGGTTGTCCGCGACCTCCATGACGATGCCGCAGCCGACGCCGCAATAGGGACACACGCTTCGCACTGTCTTGTTCGCCATATCCGTACCTTGCGCGGAAACGAAAAAGCGCCATGCCACCCACCGTCGGAACGGGGGAGACACGGCGCCTTTGTCGTGGGGTGGGGCAATCGGCATTGATTGCCTTGGCGGGGCTATCGCAAGGCACATGCCAAGTTGCGCGAAACCGCCGCCAAGGCATTGCCGGCCGGCCTTTCCCGCCATTTCGCGAGGGGATTGGTGGGCCTGGGTTCCGGCTTCAGGATGGGGCGTGCCCTGTCTTCTCGCACCGTTTTGGTTCCTCTCGCGCCGATGTCGCCGGAGCGCTCCAACGAGCTGGAAACGGCTACAGGCCGCGCCGCTGCTGAGCCGAGGCGCCAACCGAAAGGGGCCATTGCGAAGCTCCCTGACGAACTGGCACAGCCACTGCATAGGGATAACTGAGCCCACCGCGACTGCTGCGGCAGGGCTGCCCGGCAGATCAATGGCGATCGCATCCCGGGCTCACAGGTGCGTCAGGCAGCGTGGCCCGGCGACACCGAGGAATGAACAGGCAAAGGCGCCTGGGACGATAAGTCCCAGGCGCTTTTTTTTGCCCCCGAAAAACGTGATTGGCTTGGGCCGGGTGCTACCTATGAACTCCAACGTCGCTTCCACTCCTGATGTGCAAACGCTGATCGTCATCGGCAATGGCATGGTCGGCCATCATTGCGTCGAGCAACTGATCGAACGCGGCGCGCTTGGCCGCTATCGCATCGAGGTCTTCAGTGAAGAACCGCTGCGCGCCTATGACCGTGTGCACCTGTCCGAATACTTCGGTGGCCGTGACGCCGAGTCTCTGGCGCTGGGTGAGGCCAGCCTCTACCGTACCCCGGGCGTGACGCTGCACCTGGGCGTGCCGGTACTGGAGATCGACCGCGAGCGTCGCGAGGTGATTACCGCCAACGGCTGCGTGGCCTTCGACAAGCTGGTGCTGGCTACCGGTTCCTATCCCTTCGTGCCGCCCATCGAAGGTGCCGAGGGCAACTCGCGGCTGGTCTATCGCACCCTGGCGGACCTCGACACCATTCGCGATGCGGCGGCCAACGCACGCCGTGGCGTGGTGGTGGGTGGTGGCCTGCTGGGCCTGGAAGCGGCCAATGCGCTGAAGTCCCTCGGCCTCGACGCCCATGTGGTGGAGTTCGCCCCGCGCCTGATGCCGGTGCAGCTGGACGATCAGGGCGGCCAGGCGCTCAAGGCGCGCATCGAGGAGTTGGGCGTGGGCGTGCACGTGTCCAAGGCCACCCAATCCATCTGTGCCGGCGCGGAGTACCGCTACCGGATGAACTTCGCCGGTGAGGATTTCCTCGAAACCGACCTGATCGTCTTCTCCGCCGGCATCCGCCCGCAAGATGCCCTGGCCCGCCAGAGCGGCCTGGAGCTGGGGGCGCGTGGCGGAGTGGCCATCGACGGTCGGTGCCTGACCTCGGACGCGAACATCTATGCCATCGGTGAGTGCGCGGCCTGGAACGGCAGCATCTTCGGCCTGGTCGCTCCCGGCTACCAGATGGCCCGCAGCGTCGCCGCGCAGCTCTGCGGCGAGGAGGCCGATCCCTTTATCGGCGCCGACATGTCCACCAAGCTGAAGCTGCTCGGCGTGGATGTGGGCTCCATCGGCGACGCCCATGGTGCATTGCCGGGGGCTCGCAGCTATCGCTTCATCGACGAAGCCACCTCCAGCTACCGCCGGCTGGTGGTTTCCGCTGACGGCAAGCAGGCCCTGGGGGCCGTGCTGGTGGGCGACAACAGCTACTACGACACCCTGCTGCAGTACGTGCAGAACGGCATCAAGCTGCCGGCCGATCCGGCCAGCCTGATCCTGCCGGCGGGCGAGGGCGCCCCGGCCCTGGGCGCTGATGCGCTGCCGGCCACCGCCACCGTCTGCTCCTGCCACAACGTCAGCAAGGGGTCGATCTGCTCCGCCATCGACGGCGGCTGCACCGATGTCGCCGGGGTCAAGGCCTGCACCAAGGCGGCCACCGGCTGCGGCGGGTGCGCGGCGCTGCTCAAGCAGGTCGTGGAGCACGAACTGTCCGCCCGTGGCGTGGCGGTGGACAAGAGCCTCTGCGAACACTTCGCCTACACCCGCCAGGAGCTCTACGCCCTGGTGCGTGTGGAGGGCATCGAGACCTTCGAGGAAATGCTCGCCAAGCACGGTCGCGGCCATGTGGGTTGCGAGATCTGCAAGCCGGCCATCGGCTCCATCCTCGCCTCCTGCTGGAACCGTCCGATCCAGAACCCCTGGCTGGTGCCGCTGCAGGACACCAACGACACCTTCATGGCCAACATGCAGAAGAACGGCACCTACTCGGTGGTGCCGCGCATCCCCGGTGGCGAGATTACCCCGGAAGGCCTGATCGCGATTGGCGAGGTGGCGAAGAAGTACAACCTCTACACCAAGATCACCGGCGGCCAGCGCATCGACCTGTTCGGTGCCCAGTTGCACGAGCTGCCGGATATCTGGGGCGAACTGATTGCCGCCGGATTCGAAACTGGCCATGCCTATGGCAAGTCCACCCGTACCGTGAAGTCCTGCGTCGGAAGCACCTGGTGCCGCTACGGCGTGCAGGACAGCGTGAAAATGGCCCTGGACATCGAGAACCGCTACAAGGGCCTGCGCTCGCCGCACAAGCTCAAGTTCGCGGTCAGCGGTTGCACCCGCGAGTGCGCCGAAGCACAGAGCAAGGATGTGGGCGTGATCGCCACCGAGAAGGGCTGGAACCTCTACGTCTGCGGCAACGGCGGCATGCGCCCGCGCCACGCCGAGTTGTTCGCCACCGACCTCGATGACGAGACCCTGATCCGCTACATCGACCGCTTCCTGATGCTCTACATCCGCACCGCCGACAAGCTTCAGCGCACCTCGGTCTGGCGCGAGAGCCTGGAAGGCGGGCTGGACTACCTCAAAGCCGTGATTATCGATGACAGCCTGGGCCTGGGCGATGAGCTGGAAGCCCAGATGCAACTGGTGGTGGATCGCTACGAATGCGAGTGGGCGAACGCCATCAAGGACCCGGAGAAGCTCAAGCGCTTCCGCACCTTCGTCAACGACGGCCGTGGTGACCCGGATATCCATTTCGTCAACGAACGTGGGCAGATCCGTCCAGCGAAGGCGGCTGAGCTCACCCTGATTCCTGTAGCCGAGGAGGTGGTCTGATGGCCCAGCAGAGCGCACAACGCATCGATATATCGGAAACCTGGCAGCGCGTTTGCTCGCGCCAGGACCTGGTGCCCAATTCGGGCGTAGTGGCCTGGTTGGAGGGTGCCCAGGTGGCGCTCTTCTACCTGCCCGACGGGGAGGAAGGGCGCCAGCTCTTCGCGGTGGATAACCACGACCCGCTGGCCGGCGCCAATGTCATTGGCCGCGGCATTGTCGGTCACCTGGGCGGCGACCTGGTGATCGCCTCACCGCTTTACAAACAGCACTACCGCCTCGAAGACGGCACCTGCCTGGAGTATCCGGAACAGCAACTGCGGGTCTGGTCCGTGCGCCTGGAGGGGGATGTGGTGGAAATCAGGGTGGAGTGAACGAGCCAATGGCCCTGGAGCGGGGCCAGGGTTCAGGCCTTGCCGCGAGGCTGCTGATACGCCCGCGTATACATCAGCAGTGCCTCCATGCCCGACAGCATGGCTTCGCGGCTCAGGCAGTCGGCACTGCCGGACGCCTGCTCAATGCGCAGGCGCTCGATGAGGCGGGCCACCTGCACCAATCGATAGTCGCCGAGGCGGCGGCAGGCCTCGGGGCTGGAGTCGGCGCGGACGTCCAGCACGTCGTCGGGGAATTCGTCGAGGGTAGGGAAATGGTGCGGAATCATCATGCGCTGGGTCGCTCGGGGCTGCAGTAGGCGGAATACGGGCGAAAAAGCTACCCAGTCGGCCTGTAGGGGTTCAAGGCATGAACCCTGTCCAATTATTCGTGTTGCCAAGTAGGAATACTGTCGCGTTGAGGCTCGACCGTACGGGAAAGTACGCTCCAGAGCCGTCAGCTGAAACTCAGCGCGCCCTGCTTGCAGCAACGCACCAGGGCTTCTTCCAGCTTGCGGTCAGGCATGGCGTGCGCGCGCAGGGTGTTCGCGGTCTTCTCCACGTAGTCGCGGGTGCTGCCGTAGTGGCCGCTGGCACTGTCGAACACCTGGCGCAGCACATGGTCCGGCAGGGCGCCGGCGTAGCAGGAGATATTGCGGCGCAGTACGAAGCCCAGCGCCTGCACCTTGGGCCCACGCTCCAGCTGGCAACTCAACCACTTCGGCTGGTACGCCGCATCGGGCATTTCCCGCTGCCACAAGGCGAAGAGATGCTCTTCCAATTGCTCCTCCGGCAGGCGGTAGGCGAAGCCGGCGCAGGAGCCGCCACGGTCCAGACCCAGCACGAGGCCGGGAGTTTGCGGCGTGCCACGGTGGATCTGCGACCAGAGATAGAGCCCACGATGGTAGCCATGCACGCGCGCGCGGCGGGTTTCCACCGTGGGGCATTCCGGACGCCAGATCAGCGAGCCATAGGCGAACAGCCAGACCGGCCCACCGCGATGGCGATTCATGGTGGTTTCGAGGGAGGCGAGTAATTCAGCGCGAGTCAGCTGCACCGGCTGTTCGAGCAGTGGCGGATAAAGCGTGAAAGGCGTTTCGGAATTGCTGCCGGCCATAGAGGTACTGCAGGTGCTGGTGATGTACGAACCCGTCCGGGATTCGCCTCTTCTTGTATCAGGTGTTGGGACGTTGGCGAACAGACGGTCGTCGAATTCCGCAAAAAATTCCCGTTGGCGCAGCGGGGCATTAGTCGCTGATAAAGGAAAGGCATGATTTGGCACCGGGTTATCGCGGATGGCGATAAACATAGGCGGCTGTAGGTTTTGCCGCCGGCGCGTTGCAACTGGCGGACGCGCGCTGAACAGCCTGTGCAACGGGTTCATTCCGTTCAGTCCAGGAGCTGAAGCTCGCGATTTGACGACATTTTTTGTTGCAAGGAACGGCATCACATTGTCATGAAATGCTAAAAAAATGTCATGAAATGCGAAGCCACAGGGGGCGGCCGTCCCTAGTCTTTGCCGCCAGTCGGAAGGGGTGGAGAACCTGCACGGTTCGCCCCGACATTCATGGAGCCTTCTATGGTGAAACCGCTATTCGGATTTGCATTGGCTGGAATCGTCCTGCTTGGCAGTGGTTGTGCAAGCAACGTCACCCAGCCTGAGCAGTACTCGGGCTTCCTGGGGGATTACTCCCAGCTCGAGGAAGCGATGTCTGCCAGCGGCAAGCCGGTGCTGCGCTGGACGGCGCCGGATTTCGATCCGCAGCGCTATGGCTCGCTCCTGGTGGAGAAGCCGGTGTTCCATCCCGCCCAGGCACCCAGCGACAAGATGAGCCAGCAGACCCTGGACCAGATTGCCACCTACATGCGCCTGGCGCTGCAGCGCGAGCTGGCGGGCAAGTTGCGTCTGGTGGGGCAGCCCGAGGCGGACACCCTGGTGCTGCGCCCTTCCATCTCCGCGGTGGCGGTCTCGACCGAGCACCTGAAGGCCTACGAGGTCATCCCGATCGCCCTGCTGGCCGCTGCCGCGACCACGGCCGCGGGTACCCGTGACCAGGAAGTGACCCTCTACGCAGAGCTGGAGGCGTTGGACGCCGCCAGCGGCAAGCCTGTTGTCAGGATGGTGCGCAAGGGCCAGGGATTGAGCCTGGAGAACCGCAAGACGCCACTGATACTGGACGACCTTACGCCCGTGCTCGATGACTGGGCGCGAGACGCACGCCACTTCAGGCCCTGACAGGCCTCCCCCGATCAACCACCAGGCCGGAACCGGCGAACAGCCGGTTTGCCGTCGCGCGCGCTGAAGCGAGCGCTACGGAGCAGCCTGGATGCGAATCCGCATTTTCTTCGACGCCGGGCATCACCCGGCCGGACGCCGGATTCCCCCTGCCAATCAGGTGATGACATGCTCAGTGATGGGTTTCTCGATTACTTCGCCCTAGGCGTGCTGTTCTTCGTTGTGATCGTGTTGTTCTACGGAATCATCGTGCTTCACGACATTCCCTATGGAATCGCCAAGCGGCGCAACCACCCGCACCAGGACGCTATCCATGCCGCCGGCTGGGTGAGCCTGTTCACCCTCCACGCACTGTGGCCCTTCCTGTGGATCTGGGCGATGTTGTACCGCACGGATCGTGGCTGGGGCTTTGGAGTCCCCAGGGGGGATCTGGAGCTACAACTGGCCGAAATGCGCCAGCGCCTCGAACGGCTGGAGGGGGCGCGCGTCTCCCGTCCGGCCTCTGCAGTAGAGGACGCCTGACATGGACCTGTTGCTGATCCTCACCTACACGGCCATCTGCGTCGCCATCTTCAAGATCTTCCGCATCCCGCTTAACAAGTGGTCGGTGCCCACGGCTGCCCTGGGTGGCGTGGTGCTGATCGGTGCGCTGATCTTCCTGATGAACTACAACCACCCGTACTCCGAAGTGGCGCGCAGCTATTTCGTGTCGACGCCGGTCATTCCGGCGGTCAACGGCCAGGTGGTGGAGGTGCCGGTAAAGACCAACCAGCCGCTGGAGAAGGGGGATGTGCTGTTCCGCATCGACCCGACACCGTTCGAGAACCGGGTGAAATCCCTCAAGGCCCAGTTGGTATCGGCCCGCGCCGACCAGTCCCGCGCCCGGGAACTGGCCGCGCGCAATGTTGGCAACCGTCGCGACGTGGACCTCACCACCGCGCGGGTGGAAGACTTGCAGGCGCAACTGAACGTCGCCCTGTTCGAGCTGGACAACACCGTGGTGCGTGCTCCCAGCAAAGGTTTCGTCACCCATGTGTCGTTGCGTCCGGGGATGATGGCGACCAAGTTGCCGCTGCGTCCGTCCATGGTCTTCATCCCGGATGAGGGGCATTACTTCGCCGCCTGGATGCGGCAGAACAGCCAACTGCGCCTGAACCCGGGCGACGAGGCGGAAGTGGCCTTCGACGGCATTCCCGGTCGCGTATTCAAGGGCAAGGTCAAGGACGTGATTGCGGTAATCGGCGAAGGTCAGGTGCAGCCCTCCGGCACCTTGCTCAGCTTCAGTGGCTCGCCGCCGCCAGGGCGGGTACCGGTGATCATCGAGATCACCGACCCCGATTACGCGCAGTACGCCAAGCTGATGCCCGGTGGCTCCTATGGCCAGGCGGCACTGTACAGCGAGCATTTCCACCATGTGGCGGTGATGCGCAAGATCCTCCTGCGCATGGCGTCCTGGATGAACTACATCTTCCCCTTCCATTGATCGTGGTCCGCGCCAGGCACCTTTGCCGGGCGCGGCGATTTTCCGGCAGCCACGCCGGAAACGAATTCGATTCGACTCAGGGCTGCGGGGACGCGGTCATCGCACTCATGCACCTGGCCCGACCGCCACCGTGCCCTGAGTTCGAAGGCAGGTAACTTCATGTCAAATCACTCTCGGCGCCGGTCTCTGCGCCCATTCCGGGGCGCGCTTGCCCTGCCGGCTGGTCTGGCAATGGGCATGCTTGCGCTGCACATGACCCAGGCCAACGCCATGCAGCAGGATGTCGTGCCGGGCGTGGCGCCCATCCTCGCCCCCAATGCGCCGCCGGATCGAACCGATGATTTCGATCGTATCCGCGAGCGCGGCACCATTCGCATCCTCGTCCCCTACAGCAGGACGTTCTTCCATATCGACCATGGCCGCCAGAGGGGCGTGACCCATGAGGTCGGTATCGCCTTCGAGCGTTGGTTGAACACGCGCTATTCCCGCCAGGGGAAGAACCTGCGCTGGCATGTGATGTTCATCCCGGTCAGCCGCGACCAACTGCTGCCCAGCCTGGTCCGGGGCGTTGGTGATATCGCCGCGGGTGGGCTGGTGGAGGGGGACCGGGCGCGTTTCAGCGAACAGGTGGTGACCGCTTCCGCCTCATTCCGTGCCGCCCCGGTTCTGGTAAGCGGACCGGCCGGCGAGCCGATTGCCAGCCTCGACGGGCTGTCCGGCAAGGAGGTGGCGGTGCCGGCACTGAACAGTGATTTCTGGGAACTGGTGGCGTTGAGCCGGGGCTTCAGCGAGCGTGGTCTGGCGCCGATCCGCCTGGTGCCGCTGGCTGAAGGCATCGAGCCAGAAGAGCTGCTGGCGCTGGTCAATGCCGGACGCCTCGCTGCGGCCGTGGTGGATCGACGTGTGGCGCGAGCCTGGCAGCCGACCCTGGGCAGGATCGCGATCCAGGAGAATGTCGACTTCGACTGGGGCGGTCGCTACGCCTGGGCTGCACGCCAGAGCAACCCAGAGCTGCGTAGGGTACTGGCGGAGTTCTTTACCGAGCATCAGCGCGCGCCTCGAATGAAGCAGGCCTTCGATGGTGATGACGGCGAGGCCAGGCAGTTTCTCCGTGAGTCGGTATCGGCCGAGGAACTGCGCAATTTCCGTCGGCTGAACCGGGCCTTCATCGCCTCCGCCCGGCGCTACGACCTGGACCCGCTGATGCTAATGGCCCAGGCGTTCCACGAGTCGCAGTTCGACCAGCGTGCGCGCAGCAACCGGGGCGCGGTGGGGGTGATGCAGGTCCTGCCGAGCACCGCGGCAGATCCCAATGTGCGGGTGTCGGGCGTACGCAGCAGCGCGGAGCAGAACGTCGAGGCTGCCAGCAAGTACCTGCGCTTTCTGGCTGACACCTACCTCGACGACCCGGCGCTGACGCCGGACAACCGCATGTTCATGCTGCTGGCGGCGTACAACGCCGGGCCGGGCAATTTGCAGAAGGTTAGGCGCATGGCCAGGGAAAATGGCCTCGACCCCGATCGCTGGTTCGGCCATGTGGAGCAGATGGCGGCCAGGGCGCTCGGGCGTGAAACCCTCGACTACGTGAACAACGTGTACAAGTACTACGTTGCCTACAGCTTTGCCCGGGACCGTGAGGAAGCGCTTTCGGACAGTGTGCTGGGCAGGCTGGAGGGCCGCTGACGTGTGGCCCTTGGGAAGAGGGCGGCTCGCTGCCGGAGCAGGAGCCGCAGAGGGATCAGAACAACAGGTAGGCGCTGGCGCTGGTCTGGTCCAGCTCGATGTCGCCGACCTTCAGCACTTCCTGCTCCAGGCGCACGCCGATGTTGCGGAACACGTCCAGTTCGACGCCGACGCCATAGGTCAGATCCAGGTCGCTGCTGTCGCCGGTGGTGTCTTCTTCGGCATCCCAGGCATGGACGCCGGCACTGGCGAACAGGCGAAGGCGATCACCGATCGGCACGCCGAAGTGGGCTGCGGCCTGGAGCGAGTGGCCGTCGAAGTCGCCGCGACTGCCTTCGAAACTGCCCAGATCGACCCAGGCACCTTCCACGGCCAGGTAGGGATTCAGGCGGTAGCCGACGTAGGCCTTGTAGCTGTTGTCGTCGTCGCCGAGGGTGTTGTCGTCGATTTCTACGCGGGTCAAACCTCCGCCCACATAGAGGCCTCGGTCATCGGCGAAGGCACCCAGGGAGGTCAGGGCAAGTAGGGTGGCTGCAAATTGCTTGCGGAACTTCATTTTTCTTCCTGCGGGGTTTGTTGAAAGTGAACGGGGCGAGGGGGGATCAGGCCGATCCCTTCGGCTGGAATTCCCTGTCCAGGCGCTCGCGAATCTGCCGCGCCGCAGCATCCATGGCGGGATAGATGTCCTCGACGACGGGCTTGTCGGATTGCTCGACGTTCCTGCCGCTGGCGCGGTCGACGGCTCGGACGAGGGTTTCGCCGGTACGGCCATCGCTGACCTCGCTCTGGAAGAACACGTAGAGGGTTTCGTCGCGCACACCGGTGGCGTGCAGGGAGAGCCCGACCAGAAAGCCGATCGGGATGTACTCCATGACGCTCGGATCACGCGGTGTGCGCTTGAGATCGGTAATCGAGACGCGGAGCGACAGCGCTTCCGGGGTGGGTTTGTCCACCAGGCGGTAGCCGGCGCTGGAAAGTTGCCGTTCGAGTTGGTTGCGGAAGTGGAGAATCAGTTTGTTGGTATCCGCATTGGACTCGCTGAATGTCGAGTCGCTATTGGCGAGAGTAAGAGGAATTGGTAAATCGATGAATATCGCCTTGTCGTGGTTACTTGATAGTGGTGCAGGGTATTTCTTCCAGGCGATGGTTTTTTCGTCCCGTTCGATGACCTGCAGCGGGATATTGGCTTGTTGCCCGGAAGATCCGGATGTGTCGATGCTGGGAGCCATCGAACAACCGGACAAGACCATCGAAAGTGAAAGGATGGAAAGTTCTTTGAGATGCATGGGGGTTCCTGTTGAAGTCGCGTCGACCTGCCCATCCATGGCACTCGGAAGTGGCTGCCAGGGACAGGCATCGATTGCGGCGGTCTGGCCTGCCCTCAGGCGTCCAGCCTTGAAACACGGAGCGCGTAGCGCCTTGCCGCGCCCTCTCCGGCGCATCCGCACTCTGGGGCATGGGCGACGAAAACAAGAATCAAAAATCGTTATTTATGCCGTGAGGTGCACAGCTCGAAGTCGATGTGCGAGAGAATTCGCGTCCTCTCCCACGGGTGATGCAATCAATAAGCTCAGCAAATTTTCATGAAAAGCCAATTCAAGTTCTTACTGAAAAGTGGCGGCGAAGCATTGTTCGATGCCGCAAGTAATCAGTTGCATATAACCCCGAATTCGGGCGAGCCGCGCGCGGTGACGCTCTCTTATTCGGAGTCGCGCCTGTTGCAACTTCTGCTGGATAACCCGGGGGAAACCCGGAGTCGCAATGAAATAATGGAATACGCCTGGGACAATCGAGTCGTTGCGGCTGGAAGTTTGAACCAGGCGATATTCACCTTGCGCAATCTGATCGATGACGGCACCGACCATGAGTTGCTGCAGACGGTCCCGCGGCGCGGTTATCGGTTCAATGCGCAGTACCTGATGGTCGAACCCACACCGGCGCTGACGATAGCCGTCGCCGATACTGCCGTCGGGATTGGCGGTGCGGTGGACCAGCCCGAACCCGATGCCGCGCCTGCCACACGGGAACCTTGGCTGGCCGGATTGCTCCGCTCGCCGAAACTGCTGCTACCCGCCTATGCACTGATGGTTGGCCTGCTCGTCCTGGTGGCCTTGCAGCGCCTCGGCGTCTTCGATGGCGCGGCCTCGGACCAGGTGATCGAAGAGGTGGTGGCAGGGCCGCTGACCTACCACTTCATTGGTGACAGCGCCGAAGAGAACGCCCGAACCCGCGAGGCTTTCAAGGTGGCCGTGAACACCCGTGAAGAGGGAATCGCCGGGCATATCTGGATCAACCGCTCGAACCGACTCTACGACCTCGGTTGCGTGCGTACCGATGGTGCGACGGAGAACCTGATCTTTCTCGAGGACAACCCGATGGCCAACCTGCAACTGGAGATGGTCCGGCGCTGCATGAGGGGCTGGCCATGATGCTGCGCCGCTACAAGCACGCCTTTATTCTCGGCAGCCTGGCCCTGCTGGCCATTGCCGGCCTGGTGCTGGACCGCCCGGCCTATACCCGCGGCGTTTCCTACCACGGTGCCAGCGCCATCGTGCTCAACGACGGTACGCGGATCAGCCTGGAGGAGCGGCTCATCATCGGCGACGTGATGAGCTTCGCTGCCATGGAGCGCGTCGCCGGGGAGGTGAGCTACGCGTCCCTCGTGGCGGACGTCGTTCATTTCGGCCCCCGCAGCCTCGACGTCCGCCTGCAGAAGGCGCAGACCAGCCGCGCCAAGCCCATGGCGCGGATGAGTGAAATCCCCGATGTGCTGCTAGGCCGCCAGTACGGCCTGGCGATAGGGGCGACGCTGCACCTGGAGTTCCTGCCGGTCGCCGATGACAAGGTGATTTGCTACTACGCGCGGGAGATCGACAACGTCCGTTGCCTGAACCGATGACGACCAGGCCGGCGGCCGGAGGGGCGGCCATGGACGACCCGCTTTCCGCCGGCATCAGGCGGACTCCCGCAGGCGGATTTCGCTCCGTTGCGTGAGCCTTCCATCCAGCGTCCGGGTTTCCACGCTCAGGACGACCGTAGGCCGTTCTGCGCGGATGACCTTGATGCGGGTGAGGGTGTCCGGCGTGCGCTGGATGACCAGGCTTTCCCCGACATTGCGACACAGAACCAGCATGTTGAACGCTCCAGTGAAGTGGTCTCGCCGCTGATTCTCATCGCCGCCCTACGCCTGATGCGAATCAATAGTGCTCATTGTCGGCGAAACTTCTGACGCCACGCAGGGGGCGCCAGAGATGGGCTTTTGCTCGTCCGGGGCGCGGGAGGTCAGGCGCTGGAGCGTGCTGACAGAAAATGAGGATTGGTAATTTTCATTTCCGCTTCTTCTTCCCAAGAATCCGGCCGTCCCGAGGTCGATGACCCGAGGGAGGCTGCGGCCTTCCGGGAACAGCCGGGGCCAGTCTTGCTACGAGAAGAGGCGTTGAATGAAGTTTGTACCTGTCATCCGGCTGATGTGCTGGACCGCCTGTTCGGTCCTCGTCGTCCTGTCCTTCTGGGTCATGCGCAGTTCCGTCATTGGTGGGCTATTGATGCTCTGCGGTGCGGTCTGGCTGTGCCCCGCATCCTGGAGAGCGATCGAGAGCCTTTCCGGGCGAAAGGGCAGCGGCGTCGCCGTGGCCATCCTGGCCGTGCCGCTGTTTCTGCTTGGCGTGCATATCGCCACCACCGCGCGGGATCTGTCCCGCCAGGATGCCGCCAGCCGTCCGGACATCGACCCGGGTGCGCTGAACTTCTTCCGTCACATCATGGAGCAGGACTACCTGGTGGCCCTGGCTGGCGGGAAGTCGGCACTGAACAAGCTGTCGATGGTCAATCCGGTGGAGCGCATGCCCAGTTCGAAACTGGCGCGTTTCTATGAAGGGGACGAGGCGGCCGCCGACCCATTCTTCAAGGGCCGCAAACTCATCGTTACGGGCGAGATCCTGGCGGTGCGGGTCGACTATGCCGACGACGTGATCCTGGAGCTTCCGGGCGCCAGCGACATGTTCAACGTGCAGGCTGAGCTCCACAGCGACCCGAGCAAGTACGCCAAGCCGGTTGTCGAGGGGAGCTACGCGGAACTGTACTGCACTGTGTACGGCAAGGGCACTGAGGACAGTGCCAGCAACCTCTATCTGGAAGATTGCACCGAAGTCGACTTCACCCTCGACGCCGAGGCCTATGCCGACAACCTGACCGAAGCGCTGAGCGGCTGGCTGAACAGCGGCGGCAGGCATATTTTCCCCAATGACAATGCGGCCACCTACTTCCTGGTTTCCTATCTGGCGGGCACTCAGTTGCCGTCAGACAATCCCTGCCTGCGCAAAGCGGCTCCGCTGGAGGATTGCGTGAGCTCGCTGGATAAGCTGCAAGCCGGCGCGCTGTTCGAGAAGGCGCGTGGCGACCTGCGCCGCTGGCAGGAGTGGCTCGGGCTGCCAATGCCGGAAGGCAATGGCCAGTTGAGCAGCCGCTGATGAAAACTTCCTTCCAGGGCCTGGCGCTCTGTTGCCTGCTCGGGCTGGCTGCAGCCGGGCCGGTGCAGGCCGCGGATGTGCATCTGCGCAGCCATTGGCTGCAACCGATCGACGACGAAGACAGCCTGGTCGGTGTGCTGAGCCGCGACGAGGCGGGGGACGCAGTGGCTGCCGAACTTTACCTTGAGGCCTATAGCGACGGGATACCCGTCGGTGAGGAGGTGCATCGCTTCGCACTACCTGAAACGGTGCGTCTGTTCGCCATCCCACTGGAAGAGGACGTCGACTGTTATCGGGTGGTGGGCATCGTTGGCCTGGACGCCGAGGGTGAACCCCTCAGCGCCGACGATGATTCACCGCCTGCCGGGGGGGAATGCCACGCCCCCGGCCTCTTACCCGTCGAATCCTTGCGGCCGAGTTGAACCCACAGGCCGGCCATTGCGATCTGTCCAGTTGCGGGCGCCGCGTGTTGGGGCAGGGGCTATGCTTTGAGGCTTGGCGGTCAGGCGGGCGCTCCCGCAGCCGGAAGACCGCGTTCGGCTGCTTTGAGCAAGGTGGGGTGCCGTTCGCCGGGGGAAATGACCTGGAGCAAGAGCGGCACCAACCGCCAACGATACGATTTCAGCGCAGTAGCGACGTCAGGGAGAGCGTGTTGTGTTGCTGAAGCAAAGGGTTTGTTGCCTGGCTGTTGCCGCTGCAGCAGTTGGGGTAGATCGGGGAGGCCCAGTGCCATGAGCGGGGCGCCTTCCGTTGACGTTCACTCATCGGGCCTGAGCATCGCCGGGGACTGGACCTTGGCCCACTTTGGCGAATTGCGCGGCCGGGTAGCCGTCCTGCGCGACACGCTGCTACCCGGACAGTCGGTGGACCTCGACGGACTCGGCAGCCTGGACACCGCCGGTGCTGCCCTGCTGGTGGAGTTGCTCGGCAGCGCGCGCATGGCGGACCTGGATCGCCTGGCGCCGCACCTGCCCACCGAGCGTCGAGCCTTGTTGCAGGCCGTGGCTGCGGCCATGGCCGGGGACGGTGAGGTGTCTCCGCCCCCGAGACAGTCGGCCCTGATGGAGTTGCTCGGACGCATCGGTGCTGCGATGCAGGGACTCTGGGAGCAGACCCTGGCGTTGCTCGGCTTCATCGGCCTGACGCTCGCCGCCATGTTTGCCATCCTTCTGAGGCCGCGCCGCTGGCGGGTTACCTCGCTGGTGGCACATCTGGAGCAGAGCGGCCTGGATGCGGTGCCCATCGTTGCGCTGCTGACCTTCCTGGTCGGCGCGGTTGTCGCCTTCCTCGGTGCCACGATCCTTTCGGACTTTGGTGCCACCATCTACACGGTCAACCTGGTGGCTTTTTCCTTCCTGCGTGAGTTCGGCGTGTTGCTCACCGCCATTCTCATGGCTGGCCGCACGGCCAGCGCCTTCACCGCGCAGATCGGTTCGATGAAGGCCAACGAGGAGATCGATGCCATCCGCACCCTGGGCCTGAGCCCGGTGGAACTGCTGGTTCTGCCACGGGTGTTCGCCCTGTTGATCGCGCTGCCACTGCTGACGTTCATTGCCATGCTCAGCGGCATGGTCGGCGGTGCGGTGGTCTGCGCCCTGGCTCTGGAAATCTCGCCTTCGATGTACCTGTCACTGCTGCAGGAGAACATCGAATTGCGGCATTTCCTGGTGGGCATGGGCAAGGCGCCCTTGTTCGCGTTCCTGATTGCGGTGATCGGCTGCCTGGAGGGCTTCAAGGTCACGGGCAGCGCCCAGTCGGTGGGTGAGCGCACCACGTCCAGCGTGGTGCAGTCGATTTTCGTGGTCATCCTGCTGGATGCGGTGGCTGCCTTGTTCCTGATGGAGGTGGGCTGGTGACGAGAGAATCCATCATCGAGGTGCGCGGCCTGCGTAACCAGTTCGGCGCCCAGGTGGTGCATGAGGACCTCAATCTGGACCTGCTGCGCGGCGAGATACTTGGCGTCGTTGGCGGTTCGGGCACGGGCAAGTCGGTGTTGTTGCGCTGCATCCTCGGCTTGCGTCGGGCCAACGTCGGCACGGTGCGGGTGTTCGGCGAAGAGTTGCTGGCGTTGCCGGCTGAGCGCCGCTCGCAGCTGGAGCGCCGCTTCGGGGTGCTCTACCAGCGCGGGGCGCTGTTTTCGTCGCTGACGGTGGTCGAGAACATCGCCCTGCCGCTGATCGAACACGCCCGTCTCGACAGGGCGGACGCCGAGGCCCTGGCCAGGGTCAAACTGGCACTGGTGGGGCTGCCGGCCGATGCCGGTGGCAAATATCCCACCGAGCTGTCTGGTGGCATGGTCAAGCGCGCCGCCTTGGGGCGCGCCCTGGCGCTGGACCCGGACATCCTGTTTCTCGACGAACCCACGGCGGGGCTCGATCCGATCGGCGCAGCGGCTTTCGACCAACTGATCCGAACCCTTCGCGATGCATTGGGGCTCAGTGTGTTCCTGGTCACCCATGACCTGGACAGCCTCTACACCCTGTGCGACCGAGTCGCGGTGCTGGCGCAGAAACATGTGCTGGTGGCCGACCGCCTGGAAGTGGTCGCCGCCAATGAGGACCCCTGGGTCCGCGAATATTTCCACGGACCGCGCGGGCGTGCGGCCGAGCAGGCGGCGATGCGCGCGCCGGGGAGTCCATGAATGGAAACACGAGCCCATCATGTTCTGATCGGTCTGTTCACCGTGCTGGTCGTCGGCGCGGCAATGCTCTTCGCCCTCTGGCTGAACAGAGCCGGCTCCGAAAGCCAGTTGCAGGAGTATGAGGTGATCTTCACCGAAGCGGTCAGCGGCCTGTCCCAGGGCAGTGCGGTGCAGTACAGCGGCATCAAGGTCGGTGACGTGGCGCAGTTGCGCCTGGATCCGAAGGACCCGCGCAAGGTGATGGCGCGCATCCGTATCGTTGGCGCCACGCCGATCAAGGAAAATACGCGGGCGCGGCTGTCCATCACCGGCGTCACCGGCACCGCAGTGATCCAGCTGCACGGCGGTACGCCGTCCAGTCCGCTGCTCAAGGGCAAGGGTGGCAAGTTGCCGGTGATAATCGCCGATCCATCGCCCATCGCCCGGTTGATGGCAGGCGGGGAAGACGTGATGGTCAGCGTCACCCTATTGCTGGAGCAGGCCAATAAGCTGTTCTCCAGCAAGAACGTCGAGCACGTGTCCCAGACACTGGCCCATCTCGAACAGACCACTGCCAGCATCGCTGACCAGCGGGATGAGCTGCGCCGGACCCTGGAGCAGGTGAATACCGCTACGAGCGAAGCCAGTGCGCTGTTGCGTACCGCCAATAACCTGCTGGATGGCGATGGTCGGCAGGCGTTCGCCAGCGCAGAGCGGCTGCTGGCCTCCCTGGAACGCAGCAGCCGCAGTATCGAGCAACTGCTGGATGGCAACCGCCAATCCCTCGATGGCGGCATGAAGAGCATTGGCGAACTGGGCCCGGCCATCGGCCAGTTGCGCGACACCCTGGAATCGCTGCGCAACTTCTCCCGACGCCTCGAAGAAGACCCGGGCGGCTATCTGCTGCGCAGCGAAAGCATCAAGGAGTTCCGACCATGAAGCCTCTGTTTCCCCTGGCGTTCCTGTTGCTGCTGAGTGCGTGCTCCATCCTGCCCAAGGGTGAGGAACTGGTGGTCTACCAGCTGCCTGCCAGCAGCGCCGCGCCCATGAACGGGCGGACGGTGGATTGGGCCTTGCAGGTCAACAAACCCCTGGCCAGCCCGCTGCTGGACAGCACGCGCATCGCTGTATTGCCAGAAGGCGACCGCATCAGTGCCTATCAGGGCGTGCGCTGGGAGGACCGTGGCACGCTGTTGCTGCGTGATCGCCTGATCGATGCCTTTCGCAGTGATGGTCGCATCGGTGCAGTGAGCAGCGACGATAGCCGGTTGGACACGGATCTGGTGCTGGCGGGCGATCTGCGTGCCTTCCAGGGGGAGTACCGGGCGGGGAGGGTAGAGGTGCATATCCTGCTGGAAGCGCGCCTGGTGCAAAGCAGCAACCGGCGCATGCTCGCCAGCCAACGCTTCGAAGTGCGTGAGGCGGCCAGCGACAAGGCACCGGCGCAGGTGGTCGCGGCCTTCGGCCACGCCGCCGACCGGCTTGCGGCCCAGGTTCTGGACTGGACGCTGGCCCAAGGCGCGCGAAGCCCCGCGCTCAGCGCTCGATACTGAGGTCGATCAGCGGGTCGCTACGCCATGTGGCCGACGGCACATCGTTGGCGAACTTCATCTGGTCGACCTGGGTACGGCAGCCGTGCGCCAGCGACAACCTCTGACCCATTCCCAATGGGCAATCAGGCAAGAACGCGGTTTCTTGGCTCATGAAATCGCTGAATTTGCAAGATTGCGCCGGTGTCCTCCGGGCGGTGGCAAACACCGGATTAACGGATGATGTCTCCCTTGAAGGCTCTAGAACGGACTTTCTGCCGTTGCGTGCGTGTCCTCTATGTGGGCAAGTAGGCCCCCTAAGTGCCACGCATTCTCTTCTTTGTAAGAAGTTATTTCAAATGAAATTTCTTATAAAACAATCATTTAGCATGATTATTTGCTGAAAAGTGGCCGGATCGACGGTTGCTTGACAGTATTTTTGGCCGAATCTTTAGTCAGGTATGTAAGAAATTGTTTCGCATTGCGGGTGGCTGCATCGTGAGGGCGCTGCAGCCTTAGCCGGGAAACAATAAAAGCTAGGGAGAACGTCATGAGCCTTGCATCGCGCGTCCTGTTCCAGTGGGCGATCTCGCCCATCTCATTGCACCTTTCCGAATACCACGGTCCGCCGGGTCGATGACCCCGGCGCTGGCGCCTGATTGCCGGCACCGTCAGGGATAGAACCTCCTGCTGAAAAGCATGATTCGCGCTGCCACCAGCGTCGCTTCCAGTTAGGCGTCATCTAATCCCCCAAATCCCGAATCAAGTCGAAAGCGTGGAGCCCTGTCCTTGCTGCCATGGCGCACGCCCCTACGCAGTCGGAATTGAGGAATCAGCAAATGGCCAATTTCAACCTCGCAGACCTGGATTTCATCCTTCAGCAGATTCTCATCGCCGAAGCCCACGCTTCCGGCCAGGAGCTTCGGGACTTGCTGCCTAACGTGCAGGTGCCTTTCGGCTTGCGCACCATCGATGGTTCGTTCAACAACCTGTTCGCCGGCCAAACCGAATTCGGTGCTGCGGACAACACCTTCCCGCGTTTGCTGGACCCGGTGTTCCGGCCTGCAGAGTTGGGAACCTCCTACGCGCAGACAACCGGGACCGTGATCGACTCCCAGCCGCGCACCATAAGCAACCTGATCGTCGACCAGACCGCCAACAATCCGGCGGCGGTTGCCGCTGCTGCGCAGACTCCCGGTTCGGCCACTGTGGCCAGCCCCGGTCTGGATGGCCTGTTCGGTACCGCCGATGACGTCCAGACGCAGTTCATCCCGAATATCTCCCCGGATGCGGGGCTGTCCGCGCCGTTCAATGCCTGGATGACCTTCTTCGGGCAGTTCTTCGACCACGGCCTGGACCTGGTCACCAAGGGCGGCAATGACATCGTTTTCATTCCGCTGCAGCCGGACGACCCGCTCTTCGTACCGGGCAGCCCGACCAATTTCATGGTCATGACCCGCGCCACCATGCTGCCGGGTGCAGACGGGATCCTGGGTACTGCCGACGATATCCATGAGCAGCAGAACACCACGTCGCCCTTCGTCGACCAGAACCAGACCTACAGCTCGCATCCGTCGCACCAGGTGTTCCTGCGTGCCTACGAGATCGGTGCCGATGGGCAGCCGCATGCCACCGGCAAGCTGATCACAAACCGCGCCCTTGGGGCGGACGGCGAGTTCGGCACCGCCGACGACGTGGAAATCGGCGGCATGGCGACCTGGGCGGTGGTCAAGGCGCAGGCCCGTGACATCCTCGGCATCGACCTTACCGACGCGAACGTGTTCGATGTGCCGCTGCTGGCCACCGATGCCTACGGCAATTTCATCAAGGGGCCGAACGGGTTCCCGCAGGTGGTGATGAAAGGCGCGGATGGGTTGGCTGGCACCGCTGACGATGTCTTGGTGGAAGGCAATCCGCTGACCCCCATCAGCCTGGCCAACGCGGTCGGCACCGGTCACCAGTTCCTCATCGACATTGCCCACAGCGCCGATCCCAGCGGCGGCCTGACGGCGGACGCCGACGGCATCGTCAACATCGGTACCACGCCCGCAGCCGGGAGCTACGACAACGAGCTGCTGGACGCCCACTACATCGCCGGTGATGGCCGGGTCAACGAGAACATCGGCCTGACTACCGTGCACCACGTGTTCCACTCCGAGCACAACCGGCTCGTGGAGCAGACCAAAGACACCCTGCTGGCCTCTGGCAACCTGGCCGAACTGACTCCCTGGCTGATGCCGGGTACGGCTCCGGTCGCGTTCCCAACCACACAGGCACAGATCGATGCCTTGCAATGGAACGGCGAGCGGTTGTTCCAGGCCGCCAAGTTCGGCACCGAGATGCAATACCAACACCTGGTGTTCGAAGAGTTCGCTCGCACCATCCAGCCCCAGGTGGACGGGTTCCTTGCGCCGAGTGGCTATGACACCACCATTGATCCGTCGATCGTCGCCGAATTCGCCCATACGGTTTACCGCTTCGGCCACTCGATGCTGACCGAAACCATCGACCGCCTGGACCCGAGCTTCAACCCGGTCACCGCCGACCCATTGCATCCCACTGCCAACCAGCAGATCGGCCTGATCGCGGCCTTCCTCAACCCCCTGGCCTTCGCCGCCAGTGGGCCGAGTGCCGAAGAAGCCGCAGGGGCCATCGTGC
The DNA here is from genome assembly GCF_038440135.1 of Pseudomonas sp. OTU5201. Lineage (NCBI taxonomy): Bacteria > Pseudomonadati > Pseudomonadota > Gammaproteobacteria > Pseudomonadales > Pseudomonadaceae > Pseudomonas > Pseudomonas sp. OTU5201. The sequence continues at coordinate 42,341 of NZ_JASATC010000042.1, forward strand.
GTGGCGTGACCCGCACCGTGGGCAACGAGATCGACGAGTTCGTCACCGAGGCCCTGCGTAATAACCTGGTGGGCCTGCCGCTGGACCTGGCGGCGCTGAACATCGCCCGTGGCCGCGACACCGGCATTCCCTCGCTGAATGCCGCGCGTCGCGAGTTCTATCGCATGACTGGCGACGAGCAACTGAACCCCTATTCCAGCTGGGTGGACTTCCTCGACCATCTCAAGCACCCGGAATCGCTGATCAACTTCATCGCCGCCTACGGCACCCACTCCAGCATCACCGGTGCCAGCACCCTGGCGGCCAAGCGTACCGCTGCAACTCTGCTGGTGCTGGGCGGCGCTGGTGAGCCGGCTGACCGCCTGGACTTCCTGCACAGCACCGGGACCTGGGCGAGCGGACCGGATGGTGTCACCACGACCGGCCTGGACCTGGTGGACTTCTGGATCGGCGGCCTGGCCGAAGAGAAGATGCCGTTTGGCGGCATGCTCGGCTCGACCTTCAACTTTGTCTTCGAGACGCAGCTGGAGGCCCTGCAGGACGGTGACCGCTTCTACTACCTGTCGCGTACCGCGGGGATGCACTTTGGTACCGAGCTGGAGAACAACTCCTTTGCCAAGCTGGTGATGCTCAACACCGATGTCACTCACCTGCCCAATGCGATCTTCTCCACCCCGACCTGGACCCTGGAAGTCAACCAGGCTATCCAACACACGGGGTTGGGAGTTGGTGGCCGTGATGACCCCACCGGCGGCATCCTCATCAACGGCGTCGAGATCACCCCCCTGGTAATCCGGGACGATCCCAATACCGCCGCTGTGGAAACCAACTACTTGCGCTACACCGGTCCGGACCACGTGGTGCTCGGCGGCACGGCTGGCGATGACATCATCATTTCCAGCGAGGGCGATGACACCCTCTACGGCGATGGCGGCAATGACGTGCTCGAAGGCGGCTATGGCAACGACACCGTGATGGGCGGGGCCGGCGACGACATCATCACTGACGCCGGCGGCGACAACCGCATGGAGGGGGGTGATGGCAATGACGTGATCCATGTTGGCAGCATGATGGCCGGAGGCGTTGGCAATCTGATCCTCGGCGGCAGCGGCAAGGACTTCATCGTTACCAGCGAAGATATGTCCACCACCTTCGGTGGTCAGGGCGACGACTTTATCTACAGCGCCAAGACCAGCCTGCCACCCACCGGCAACGAGGGCGACGACTGGATCGAGTGGGGCACACAGGACGGTGCGCCCGGAGACAATTTCGCCCCCTTGCTGGCTGACAACGTGATTGGCCACGACATCTTCATCGGTGGTGGCGGCTTCGACGAGATGATCGGGGAGGGCGGCGACGACATCTTCGTGGGCAGCGATGCCCAGGACAAGATGGACGGCATGTCCGGCTATGACTGGGTCACCTACAAGAACGACAACATCGGCGTAACCGTTGACCTGGCCCTGGCGGCCTTCCTCGGCATCGGTGAGGTGGGCGACCACATTGCCTTCCCCGTGGCGCAGTCGCCGGCTTCCATCTTCGACCGTTTCGCCGAAGTGGAAGGCCTGTCCGGTTCTGACTTCGCCGATATCCTGCGCGGCGACGACGTGGACCCGACCACTATCATCAACCATGGTGGCGCCACCGGTGGCGCGCTGACCAATCTGGACCTGATCACTGGCCTGCGGGCCTTCCTCGGCGATCAGGCCTCGGTAGGCGCGGATGCCATCCTAGGTACCGCGGACGATCTGGTGGACACCTTCGTCGGTGGCAATATCATCCTCGGCGGCGGTGGCAGCGACATCATCGAGGGCCGCGGCGGCAACGACCTGATCGATGGCGACCTGTGGCTGAACGTGCGCATCAGCGTGCGCCAGAACCTCGACGGCACGGGTCCCGAGATCGCCACGTTCGACAGCATGGTGGACCTGATTCCGCTGATGCTGAACCGCACCTACAACCCCGGCCAGTTGGTGGCGGTGCGTGAACTGCTCAATGGCGGTGCGGACTTCGATACCGCCAACTACCAAGGCCTGGCAAGTGACTATTCGGTGGTGGCCAACGCCGACGGCTCCTTCACCGTGACCGATTCGGTGGCCGGGCGTGATGGCATCGACCGCCTGACCAACATCGAGCGCATCCGGTTCTCCGATGACACCCAGGTGCTGGTGCCGGGACTTAATGCTGAGCCGACGGGCTCCCTGACCATCACCGATACCAATGGCGGATCGCTGCAGGTCGGTGACTTCCTCAGCGTGTCCGCGGCCGGCGTCAACGACGCTGACAACCCCGGCGGTGGCATCACTGATGTCACCTACGTCTGGCAGGTGGAACGCAATCCCGGCACTGGTGTGTTCGAGGACATCATCGCCGCTCCTGCGGGCGACCTGGCCTTCCAGAGTGCAAACGGCATCCGCTTCCGCATCACTCCGGACCTGGCCGGTCTGGTAATCCGGGTGAAAGGCGTCTACGCCGATGCTAATGGGGTGACTGAGCAGGTGTTTTCCGCGCCCACCGTTGCGGTCGATCCCTTCACTCCACCACCGCCCACCACAGCTGTCGATCCGGGGCCGGCGATCACCGCCAGCGGGGCCGGTGTGCAACTGGTGCGTTCGGACCTGGACTTCATCCTCAACCAGATCCGCATTGCCGAAGCTCACGCCAATGGTGCCGACCTGCTGTCCCTGGTGCCCAACGTGCGCGCGTCGGCCGGTCTGCGTACCGTAACCGGTGAGTTCAACAACCTGCTGAACTTCTCCGGCATCGACCAGAGCCAGTTCGGCGCCGCTGACAATGCGTTCCCGCGCCTGCTGCCGGCAGAGTTCACTGATGAGCAGGACGAGGCTGCCTTCAACGGCATCACCAACACCAACTACAACTCTTCCACCAACGTGGTGGACAGCGACCCGCGCACCATCAGCAACCTGATCGTCGACCAGACCAACAACAACCCGGCGGCGGTAGCCGCTGCGGCAGGTACCGATGGCTCCACACTGGTGACCAGCCCCGGCCTGGATGGCTTGTTCGGTACCGCTGATGACCAGCAAGTGAACTTCGTTCCCAACGTCAGCCCGGATGCCGGCCTGACCGCGCCGTTCAATGCCTGGATGACCTTCTTCGGTCAGTTCTTCGACCATGGCCTGGACCTGGTAACCAAAGGCGGTAGCGGGGCCGTGTTCATCCCGCTGCAGCCGGACGACCCGCGCTTCGTCCCCGGCAGCCCGACCAACTTCATGGTCCTGACGCGCGCTACCCAGGTGGGCGGTGTACCCGGGCAGAACGAGAACACCACCTCGCCCTTCGTCGACCAGAACCAGACTTACAGCTCGCACCCGTCGCACCAGGTGTTCCTGCGCGAGTACGTTTCCACGCCTGACGGACCCCGCGCCACGGGTGAACTGATCACCAACCGCAACCTGGGCGCCGATGGCGAGTTCGGCACCGCCGACGATGTGGAGATTGGCGGCATGGCCACCTGGGCGGTGGTCAAGGCGCAGGCTCGCGACGTCCTCGGGATCAACCTGACCGACGCCAATGTGTTCGATGTGCCGCTGCTGGCCACCGATGACTACGGCAACTTCATCAAGGGGCCGAACGGCTTCCCGATGGTGGTGTTCCCTGGCCCGGACGGGCTGCCGGGAACACCTGATGACGTGCTGTTGGAAGGCAATCCGGCCGCCAACGGAGGCCTCGGGATCAGCCTGGCCGGCGCTATCGGCACCGGGCACCAGTTCCTCATCGACATCGCTCACGCCGCCGACCCGTCAGCAGCACCGGGGCTGGTGCGCGACAACGACGGTGTGATCAACAGCCAGGCCGGCGTTCCCCAGCCGGCTGGCACCTACGACGGTGACCTGCTGGATGCGCATTACATGGCCGGTGACGGCCGGGTCAACGAGAACATCGGCCTGACCGCCGTGCACGCGATCTTCCACTCCGAGCACAACCGCCTGGTGGAACAGACCAAGAGCACGGTGCTGGCCAGCAACGACGTGGCCTTCATCAACGAGTGGCTGCTGACCCCGGTCACTACCTTCCCAACCACCCCGGCCGAGATAGCCGGACTGCAGTGGAACGGCGAGCGCCTGTTCCAGACCGCCAAGTTCGGCACCGAGATGCAGTATCAGCACCTGGTGTTCGAAGAGTTCGCGCGGACCATCCAGCCCAACGTCGACCCGTTCTTCGCGCCGACGCAGGTCTATGACGTCAACCTCGATCCCTCGATCGTTGCCGAGTTCGCCCACACGGTTTACCGCTTCGGCCACTCGATGCTGACCGAGACGGTTGACCGCTTCGATGCCAACTTCAACCCGGTCACCGTCGATCCGCTGCACCCGACCAACGACCAGCAACTGGGCCTGATCGCCGCCTTCCTCAACCCCCTGGCCTATGCCGCCAGCGGGCTGACGCCGGAAGACGCCACCAGCGCCATCGTCCGTGGCGTGACCCGCACCGTGGGTAACGAGATCGACGAGTTCGTCACCGAGGCCTTGCGTAACAACCTGGTGGGGCTGCCGCTCGACCTCGCCGCACTGAACATCGCCCGGGGCCGGGATACGGGTGTGGCAACGCTCAACCATGCCCGTGCGCAGTTCTATGAAGCCACCGGCGACGCCAACCTGAAGCCCTACGTCAGTTGGGCCGACATGGTGATGCACCTGAAGCATCCGGAGTCGCTGATCAACTTCATCGCGGCTTACGGCACCCACCTGGATATCACCGGGGCTACCACCCTGGCCGACAAGCGTGCCGCCGCGACCGCGATTGTCCTGGGTGGCGCTACCGCCCCGGCCGACCGACTGGACTTCCTCAATGGCACGGGGGCCTGGACCGGCGTGGAAACCGGCCTCAACCTGGTGGACTTTTGGATAGGTGGCCTGGCCGAGAAGATCATGCCGTTCGGCGGCATGTTGGGCTCGACCTTCAACTTCGTGTTCGAGAACCAGCTGGAGAAACTCCAGGACGGTGACCGCTTCTACTATCTGGAGCGCACCGCCGGCCTGAACTTCAACGCCGAGCTGGAGGGCAACTCGTTCGCCAAGCTGATCATGGCCAACACCCATGCGACCCACCTGCCGGCCATCGTCTTCCTCACTCCGGGCTTCACCCTGGAGGTCAACCCGCTGCTGCAGCACACCGGCCTCAACGATGCAGGGCTCGATGGCATCCAGGGCACGCTGGACGATGTGGTGGGGGCCGACGGCATCGCCGGCAGCTCCGACCCGCTGGGTGACAACCCACTGCTGCCGCTGGTGGTTCGCGACAACCCGGCAACGCCGGGTGCCGATACCAACTACCTGCTGTACCGCGGACCCGACCATGTAGTGCTGGGCGGCAGCGCTGGCAACGACATCCTGCGCTCCAGCGAAGGTGACGACACCCTTTACGGCGACGGTGGCAACGACCGCCTGGATGGCGGCTACGGCAATGACTTCATCAATGGTGGCGACGGCGACGACATCATCACGGACGTGGGTGGCGACGACAACATCAAGGGTGACAACGGCAACGACGTGATCCAGGGCGGCAATGGCGTCAACCTGATCCTCGGTGGCTTCGGCAGTGATTTCATCATCACCGGTGAAGACGCTAGTGAGGCCTTCGGTGGACAGGGCAACGACTTCATCCTGGGCTCCAAGGCCAACGAGCAGGACATGGGTAATGAAGGGGACGACTGGCTGGAAGCCGGCACCTCTGACGGCGCCCCTGGCGACAACTTCGATCCGGCTGGCAACGACCCCATCGCGGGCAACGACGTCTACGTCGGCAGCGGCGAGAACGACAAGTTCAACGCCGAGGGCGGTGACGACATCATGGTTGGCAGCGCCGGCCTGGGCGATCGCTACATCGGTGCTTCCGGCTACGACTGGGCGACGTTCAAGAACGACTCGCGCGGCGTCACGATCGACATCAGCGACCGCTTCTTCGATCAGCCGCAACAACCGGGATCGGGCGCTTCCGTGCTGGCTCGCTTCGACTTCGTCGAAGGCCTGTCCGGCTCCGCCTTCGGAGATGTAATCAGCGGCGACGACTCCGATGCCACTACGCTGCCGACAGCTGGCGCCAAGGGCAGCGTGCTGACCAACATCGCGCTGATCTCGGGCCTGCAGGAATTCCTCGGCACCGGGGTTACCTTCTTCGACGGCGGCAACATCATCCTCGGCGGCAGCGGCAGCGACATCCTCATGGGGCGCGGTGGCGATGACCTGATCGATGGCGACAAGTGGCTGAACGTGCGCATCAGCGTACGTCAAAACCTCGACGGCTCAGGACCGGAAATCGCCAGCTTCAACAACATGGCCGAGATGGTGCCGCTGATGGTCAACGGCACTTACAACCCGGGGCAACTGGTGATCGTGCGGGAGATCCTGCAGGGCGATGCGGCACTGGATACCGCGGCTTATCGTGGGCTTTCGTCCGAGTACGACTTCGTCACCAACCTGGATGGCTCTGTGACGGTGACCGACCTGGTGGCTGGTCGTGATGGCGTTGACCGCCTCACCAGCATCGAGCGGCTGCAGTTCACCGACGGAATCATCGATCTATCGGGCACCGATGCCCGTCCGGTGGGCGCCGTGAGCATCAGCGACGGTACGCCTGAGGTTGGCTCGCTGCTCACTGCGTCTCTGGATGGCGTGACTGATGCGGACAATGCCGGTGGTTCCATTACCGGCCCGGTGTCCTACTACTGGCAGGTGGAAACCGTCGCGGGCTCGGGAATCTTCGAAGACATCGTCTTCATTGCCGCCGGTGAGGCATCCCGCGCCACCGGCCGGACGTTCCGCGTCACCGAGGATCTCGCTGGCCTGGCCCTGCGGGTGATGGCCATCTACAAGGACGCCAACGGCGTGCTGGAGACAGTCCTGTCGAATGTGACGGATACGGTAGCCGCCACCCAGGTCAACGATGTCCCGACCGGTGCACCGGCGATCAGCGACACCACGCCGGCCCAAGGCCAACTGCTGACGGCCACGCGCGGCACCATTGCCGATCCGGATGGCACTACCACCTCGGTGTTCAGCTTCCAGTGGCAGTCCTCTGCCAACGGAACGACCTGGGCCAACATCGGCGGTGCGACCACGGCGAACTTCACCCCCGGCGCAGGGCAGGTTGGT